>JACQDU010000598.1 GCA_016200955.1 bacterium | reverse complement strand
GGGGCGACTTCCGTCGCCCCCGCCCCCGGGCTGCATGGGGCGACTTCCGTCGCCCCCGCCCCCGGGCTGCATGGGGCGACTTCCGTCGCCCCCGCCCCCGGGCATGGGGCGACTTCCGTCGCCCCCGCCCCCTGGCGCACGCTCGTCGCGCCCGACGGGAGAGTCCCCGTCATCCGCGAAGAGACCGCTCGCCTGCGTGTGACGCCGCGCCACTACGCGTATCTGAGGATCAGCGAGGGCTGCTCGAACGCCTGCACGTTCTGCTCGATCCCGACCTTCCGCGGGCTGTTCCGGTCGAAGCCGGCGGACACGATCCTCGCGGAGGCGCGCGAGCTCGTGCTCGCCGGAGCGCGCGAGCTGAACCTGATCTCCCAGGACACGACGGACTGGGGACGCGACCTCTCCGGGAGAGAAAAAACCGGCGGGCTCTCGTGGCTCCTGGAAGAGCTCGCGGCGGTCGGCGGAGTGCGCTGGGTCCGCATGCTCTATGCGTATCCGGGGCATGTCTCCGATGAGCTCATCGCGACGTTCGCCCGGCTCGTGCGCACGAAACAGAAGGGCGCGGTCGTTCCTTACCTCGACATGCCGATCCAGCACATAAGCTCGCGCATGCTCAAGCGCATGGGGCGCCGCCACACGCGTGAGGAGACGTGCGAGCTCCTCTCGAAGCTCCGCGAGCGCGTCCCGGGGATCGTGCTCCGGACGACCTTCATCTCCGGCTTCCCGGGAGAGACCCTCGCCGAGCACGAGGAGCTCGTTTCTTTCGTGAGAGAGTTCCGCTTCGAGCGGTTCGGCGTCTTCACTTACTCCCACGAAAAGAACACGCCGGCGGGAGAGAAGTTCCAGGACGACATCCCGCCCGAGGAGAAGAAGCGCCGCGCCGACGAGCTCATGGCGACGCAACAGGAGATCGCCTTCGCCCAGGCGCTCGACAGGGTCGGCGAGGACATCGAGGTCGTCGTGGAAGCCGCGGGAGACGAGAGCGGGACCTTCGTCGGTCGCTCGGTCTGGGACGCTCCCGAGATCGACCCGGTCGTGCTCCTGATAGCGCCTCGCGGTGCCGAGATCGAGCCAGGGACTTTCCTCATGGCGAGGGTCACGGGCGCGAACGGCTACGACCTCGTCGCGCGAGCGCTCGAGAAGGGCGCGCCCCCCACGCGCGCGCGCGCCGCGAAGCCGCCGCAGCGGCGAAGACTCCCCCTCATTCCCTCGGCCGACGCCGCGCGGGGCGACGTTCGTCGCCCCCGCCCCCGGAGCGACTGAGGCGGCGTGAACCTTCCGCGGAGCCTGCCCAACCAGATCACGATGGCAAGGCTCGTCCTCGCGGGCTTTCTCTTCGTGATCCTCCACGGAATCGGGTGGGCGGAGAGCTGGAGCCCGCTCGGGCCCCCTCCGCCGAACCTGGGCGACCTCGGCGGCAGCCCGACGTGGCGCGGCCTCTGGAGCTGGATCCGCGACCGGGAGCGCTTGCTCCTGAATTTGGGGACTGCTATCTTCGTCATCGCTGCGATCTCGGATGTGGTCGACGGATACATCGCGCGCCGGTTTCACCTTACGACGGACTTCGGTCGGATCGCCGACCCCTTCGCCGATAAGATGCTGGTGATAGGCGCGTTCTTGTTCCTGGTCCCGATCGCCGCCTCGGGGGTGTCCGCCTGGATGGTCGTCCTGATCGTTGCGCGCGAGAGCCTGGTCGACGGAATCCGCGGATTCTCCGAGTCCCGGGGCGTCCCTTTCCCGGCGCTCGTCTGGGGGAAGGCGAAGATCGTCTCCCAGTCGGTGTGCATCACGACGATCCTGTTCATGCTGGCGAATTTCCGGGAGGAAGCCGGGTGGCGCACGCTCGCGGCGGTCCTCCTCTACTGGGCGCTGTTCGCGACGCTCGCGTCCGGCGTCGTCTACGTGCTCCACGCGCGGAACGTCCTGCGCAAGGGAGCGAGCGGTCAGGCCGTGCCCGCTCGCGCGACGCCGCCCGAGGCGGCGCGGTGAGCCCAGCATGAGCGACCGTCAGCGCCAGAGCCGACCGAGCGACCGCGAGAAGCGCGAGGGGCCGCTCGACCCCGACGACAACGGCGACGAGGCGCCCGAGGACGAGTCCGATTCCAAGTCGGCCCGCTTCGCGGGTCTCAAGAAGGGCCGCACGACCGGCCGCTTCGCATCTTCCGGTCAGGGCGAGACCGCGGCGAAGCCCGCGACCGGAAAGATGAAGAAGGTCAAGAAGCCGAAGGAGGAGGAGAAGGCGCTCGAGCTGGAGGCGATCTCTCCCTTCTCCCGCGGCATCTCGATCGGCGTCAAGTTCGCCGCGCTCACGGCGGTCGTCGTCGCGATGTTCATGGCCTTGCTCGGCTTCCTCACCTACTCGATCACCGTCCAGGAAGTGAACGACCAGATCAACCAGGGCGGAATCTCGGCGTCGTCGGCTCTGGCGGAGGGTGTGGACCGCATTCCCTGGGTGAAACCCGACGAGATCGTCGACGACCTCATGAGGGCTCTCTGCGGAGAGCAGAAACCCGACCCGCAGTCTCCGAACTTCGCCGAGCAACAGAAGCTCTGGGACAACAAGAAGCAGCACATCTGGGACGAGCTGAAATCCGTCCAGCAGCGGGAGCTGAGCGCGCAGCTCAACACTCTCGTGGAGCAATCGAAGAGCGGCGAGGCTGGCACGAAGCAGATCCTCTCGGCCGGGATCGTCGAGAAGGTCGGCGAGAAGGACGTGGACGCGTGGGCCCTGTCGTCGAGCAAGGTCGGCGTGAACGTGAGCCGCCTGACGACGAGCGGAAACGTCGAGATTTCCGAGGGCAGCGCCAACGTCGACGGCGTTCAGACGCTCATCCGCCGTTTCGACAAGCCGATCATGGATTCGGCGGGGAATCCGGTCGCTCCGAGAAACGCGGGGGCCAAGGTCTATGCCATGGTCTTCGTGAACGCGGAGAAGATCGACGAGGTCAAGGACAAGGTCATGGGCCGCATCGCTCTCGTGACCGCGCTCGGCGCGCTCGCGGGAGTGTTCCTGACGGCCCTCATCGCCGCCCTCTTGACGAAGCCGATCCGCACGCTCGAGGGAGACATCGCGGCCGTCGCCGGAGGAGACCTCGAGCACGAGACGAAGCCGCAGTCTCACGACGAGATCGGCGCGCTCGCGCACACGTTCAACATCATGACGCGGAACCTGCGCGCGGCGCAGCAGCACGCCGTGGACAGGAAGGCGATCGAGCGCGAGCTCGCGATCGCGACCGAGATCCAGACGAAGCTCCTCCCCGAGAGGATCCCGCAGATCCCGGGGCTCGACATCCACTCCTTCTACCTCTCGGCGAAGGAGGTCGGAGGCGACTACTACGACTTCATCGTCATCGACCAGACCCACCTCGGGATCATCGTGGCCGACGTCTCGGGCAAGGGGATCCCGGGCTCCATGGTCATGACGATGGCGCGCTCGCTGGTTCGCCTGGCGAGCGTGCGCAACGTCTCTCCCGCGGATACCTTCAAGAAGGTGAACCGGATCCTCGCGAAGGACATCAGGCGCGGCATGTTCGTGACCTCGATGTACATGGTCCTCAACGTGAAGACCTACGAGATGAAGGTCGCGAGCGCCGGTCACAACCCGCTCGTCGTCTACCGCGCCGAGACGGACCAGTACGAGCTCTGCAAGCCGCAGGGGATCGCCCTCGGCTTCGACAAGGGCACGATCTTCGACAGCCACGTCCAGGAGGTCGAGCTCACGCTCAAGCCGGGCGACCGGATCGTCGCTTACACGGACGGCGTCAACGAAGCCATGAACGCGGAGTCGGAGGAGTTCGGGGACGAGCGCTTCTACAACCTCGTCCGCCAGCATGCCAAGCTGTCTTCCAAGGACTGCGTGAACGCGATCGTCGAGGAGCTCAAGGCCCACCGGGGCGACGCCGAGCAATCCGACGACATCACGATCACGACGCTCGCTGTGCTGAAGTAGGAGAGCGCGGGAAATGCCCCCGGCACCCCATCGGCACGACATGAAGATCTCGAACGAGACGAGGAACCTCGCCCTCGTCCGGCAGGCCGCATCGGACTTCCTCGAGAAGACTCCGTTCGGCCGCAAGGACAAGGACAAGATCATCCTCGCCGTGGACGAGGCCGTCGCGAACGTCGTCGAGCACGCTTACGGCACGCAGAAGGGCGACATCGAGGTCGTCTTCAACGGCGACACGGAGCGCCTCGAGATCACGATCCGCGACAACGGGAAGCGCTTCAACCCGGAGGAGATCGCGGCGCCCGACATCCACGACCACATCAAGAAAGGCCTCAAGGGAGGCCTCGGTATGTTCCTCATGCGGAAGATCATGGACGAGGTCCGCTACTCGGTGGACTCGACGCACGTGAACGAGCTCGTCATGGTGAAGTTCTACCCCCAGGGAGGGAGCGCCCCATGAGCCACCTCGAGCGCGAGCGCAAAGGCGTCCGCCGCGTCATGATCCCGGCAAGTTCCAAGGCCCCACGGCACCATGGGGGCCGGGGGGGAGCGGAGCTCCCCCCACGGCAGAAGGAGCAGGGCAGTGCCTGATCTCAAGATCCGCCAGAAGCCGCTGCCGAACGGCATCGTCTACATCGAGGCCGAGGGCTTCCTGGACGCGCACACGTTCGAGGACATGGAGAACCTCATCTCCTCCCTGTTCCGCCAGAACTGTTACCGCCTCATCGTGAAGCTCGAGAAGCTGGACTACATCTCCTCCGCCGGAGCGGGCGTGTTCGTGGGAGCGATCGGGACGGCCAAGGACATGGGCGGGGACATAGTCTTCCTCTCGCCGTCGCCGAACGTGAAGGAAGTCTTCGATCTCCTCGGCCTCTCGGCGATCTTCCAGTTCGCGGAGACCCAGGAGCAGGCGGTGGGCTGCTTCAGCTAACGTGGCCGAGGCGCCGAAGCCCGGCTCGCGGGTCGGTCAGTACACGATCGTCGAGGCCCTCGGCCAGGGAGGCATGGGGGTCGTCTACAAGGCGAGAGACGACGTTCTCGGGCGCCTCGTGGCGATCAAGGTCATCGCGGGCGACCTCGCCGCCGACGCGAAGTTCATGGAGCGCTTCCGGCGCGAGGCGCGCGCGGCCGCCACGATCTCTCACCCGAACGTCACGGCGATCCACCAGGTCGGCGAGAGCGACGGGCTCCCGTTCCTCGTCTTCGAGCTCGTCCCGGGAGGCACGCTCGCGGCCCGGGCGGCCAGAGGGCCGCTCCCGTGGCGCGAGGTCGCCTCGCTGGGAGAGCAGGTCGCGAGCGCCCTCGCGGCGGTGCACGCGGCGGGGCTCGTCCACCGCGACCTGAAGCCCCAGAACATCCTCCTCGACGCTCACGGCCGCGCGAAGCTCGCGGACTTCGGCCTCGTGCGAGGGACGGACCCCGCGAGCTCCGCGCGCGGCTTGACCGAGGACGGCGAGGTCGTGGGCACGCTCGAGTACATGTCGCCCGAGCAAGCGCTCGGAGAAGGAGCCGTCTCTGCCCGCTCCGACCTCTACAGCCTCGGGTGCACGCTCTACGCGCTCCTCACTGGCAAGCCGCCCTTCGGCCGGAGCGCGGGCGGTTACGCCCTCCTGAAGAAGCAGATGAACGAGAAGCCCGTCCCGCCCAGCGAGGTCGCCCGCGATGTGCCCGAGCGCCTCGAACGCCTCGTGCTCCGATTGCTCGCGAAGTCGCTCGATGCGCGGCCCGCGAGCGCGGATGCTGTCGCTCGCGAGCTCGCCGAGATCGGGCGCGGGCGCAAGGCGCCGCTCCCGCTCTTCGCGGGCGTCGCGCTCGTGAGCCTCGCGTCGCTGGCGCTCGCGGTCTGGGCCCTCGCCTTCCCTTCGAGCGAGGGGCCGGCCGCCGCCGCCGACGACCGCGTCGCGAGCAACGCGGCTCGCCCTCGCACGACGGACCCCGGGCCGAAGCCTCCCGCGAAGGTCGACGCGCCCAGGTGGTTCCTCTCGCTCCCCGAGTCCGAGAGACCGCCGCTCCCGCTCCCCAAGGGCGTTCGCATGGGAGAAAAGCAAGGCGAGTACGTGAACGAGAAGGACGGGAGCGTCCTCGTCTTCGTCCCGGCGGGCGCCTTCTCCCTGGGATGCTCGGTCGTGACCGGGAACATAAGCGGCCGCCAGAACGACGACGAGCGGCCCGTCCATCGAGTCGAGCTCTCGGGCTTCTTCCTGGGAAAGTACGAGGTCACGAACGACCAGTTCGCCGCTTTCGTGCGCGCGACGGGCCACCGGACCTCTGTCGAGGAGCGCGGCACGGCCGTGCTCTACGCGAAGCGCGGCGACGGCAACGAGCCCGACGACGTTCCCGGCGCTTCCTGGAAGAATCCCCTGGGAGACGGCCGGGCCGCGCCCGGAGATCACCCCGTCGTGCTCGTGAGCTGGCTCGACGCGAAGGCCTACGCTCGCTGGGCCGGCCTCAGGCTCCCGACGGAGGCGGAGTGGGAGAAGGCCGCCTCCTGGGACGCGCCGAACGGCCGCGCGTCGCGCTTCCCGTGGGGAGACGACCCCTTGCCCCCCGATCCGCGCGCCAATATCGCGGAGGTGGGGAAGCGCGGCGAGCTCCGCACGGTCCCCGTCGGCTCCTTCCCGCTCGGCGTCTCTCCCTACGGCGCGCACGACATGATCGGCAACGTCTCCGAGTGGTGCGAGGACGTCTTCCTGGAAGACTCCTACTCGAAGCTCCCGAAGACCGACCCCCTCGAGAGCGAGGACGGCGAGAAGTCCTGCCGCTCGATCCGCGGGATCAACTGGATCCACCTCGCCCAGCGAGCGCGCGCCTCGATGCGCCTGTTCGCGCCGCCGTCGGACTGCACGGACCTCCATGGCCTGCGCGTCGCGCGCTACGCCGCGCCCGTCTCTCTCTCGATCGCGATCGACGAACCCTCCGCCGGGAGCGCGCGCAGGGGAGACTCGCTCCGCGTGCGCGGCCGGATCCTCGCGGGGCCCGTCACGGGAGTCACCGTGAACGGGACGCGCGCGCATCTCCGGCACGACCGCTTCGAGGCCGAGCTCGGGTTGAAGCCGGGCGAGACCGCGGTCCGCGCGGTCGCCTCGGGCCTCGAGGACTCGCACGCCGAGGCGAGCGTCACCCTCTCCCGCTGAGCGGTCCCGCGCTCACGCCTCCCGCGAGAGCCGATCGACGCGCTTCACGAGAGTCGGGATCCGGTGCTTGCCGGGCATGTCGCGCACGTACCTCGCCGCGAGCTCGGGTGAGATCCCCGCGGCCGTCACGTAGAGCGGGCGCTTGCTCGCGCCGCGGAGGACCGGAATCGAGAAGTCGCTCCCGGCAAAGGCGGTCTTGGCGACGCCGACGACTGGGACTCGCTCGCCGAGCGCCTCGTGAAGGTGAGCGCCGAGCCCGCGCCGGCCGCGCGCGTCGAGCCAGATGTAGCCGTCGACGAGGACGACCTCGAGCGAGGCGCGCACCGGCTCGAGCACGCGGAGGATGCACGGGAGCTCGCGTAGGTAGAGCTTCCCCGGCTCGTAGGCGGCGGGCGTCGCCACGTGCGAGGCGAGCTCGCGCTCGGCAGCGGCGTCGCTCCAGTCGCGGAAGAGGACGCAGGCCGCGACGGCATCGTCCTCACGGTAGTCCACGTCGACGCAGGCGTTGAACGTCTTCTCCTCCGATCGGCATCCAACACCGAGACTGGCGAGAAAGCTCGCGCCGTCGTCGGGAACGGCGCTTTCTCGAAGCTCCCCGCGCCCGCCGCGCCGCGCTCACGGTAGGATTCGGGCATGAAGCCCACGCCCGCGGCCACGGACCTCGCGGCGCTCGAGGCGTGCGCGCGCTCGGAGGAGCCGGCGCGCGTCCGTCGCGCGCTCGTGCAGACGCGCGCGCGACTCGCGCCTTCGGGCGGCCCGCGCTCGGCCGATCCCGGGTCGCGGCAGGCGCGGACGCGGATCGCGGACGCGCTCCTGCGAGGGACGTTCGAGCGCCTCGTCCCCTCGAGCGGTTTCGCGGCGGTCGCGACGGGAGGTTACGGCCGGAGCGAGCTCGCGCCGCGCTCGGACATCGACCTCCTGCTCGTCCGGCGAGACGAGGCCGACGCGACGAAGCTCGAGCCGTTCCTGCGAGCTCTCTGGGACGTCGGGCTCGAGGTCGGATCCGCGGTGAGGACGCTCGCGCAGACGGAGAAGGCGCTCGCGAGCGACCTCTCCGCGGCGACGGCGACGCTCGAGGGCCGTTTCCTGGCCGGTGATCGCGCGCTCTTCGCCGATCTCGCGGCGACCGTCGCTCGCTTCCTCGAAGGCAACGCGGCTCGCTTCGTGAGAGCGAAGGTCGACGAGACGACGGAGCGCCACGCGAAGCGCGGAGGCACGATCTTTCTCCTGGCGCCCGATCTCAAGGACGGGAGAGGGACGATGCGCGACCTCGAGCTCGCGCGGCTCCTCGCGGTCCTCGCGCCTCACCTCGGCCACGAGAGCGCGGAGCGGCCGGCGACCCCGGGAGAGCGCTCCTTCGTGCTCGAGGGCTTGCCGGGAGCGGACGAGACGCTCGCTCGATGGCTCGACCTGGGAGCCGATCGGGCCCGCGCGCTCGCTCGCGCCGACGCGCTCCTCGCCGCGACGCGAGCGGCCGTCCACGAGATCGACCCCGGGAGCAAGGACCAGCTCGGGAAGGCCGTCCAGGAAGCCCTCGCGGAGCGCTTCGGCTACCACGAGCGCGCGGGGAGGCTCGGCGTCGAGAACTTCCTCCGGGACGTCTACCTCGCGGCGAAGCTCGTGGACCGGACGCTCCGCCTCGCTCGCGATCGCATCATGCGAGCCCTCGCAGGAGGCGCCTCGAGCGGCCCGCGCGGCCAGAGGCTCTCTCCCGGGATCGTCGCCACGGGAGCGGAGCTCTCGCTCGAGCCTCGCGCGCTCGAGGGAGAAGACGGCCTCGCGAGAGCGGCGGAGCTTTTCCTCCTCGCCCAGCGCACGAAGCGCGAGGTGAGCCTCGCCGCGCGCGAGGAGGTGCGGCGCGCTCTCGCTCCCGAGAAGGCCGACGAGAAGCCCCTCGAGAAGCTCCGCTCCGATCCCGCGGTCGTCCGCGCTCTCCGCGAGATCCTGCGCGGGACGAACCACGTCGCGGCCACGCTCCGCGCCATGCACGACGCGGGCTTCCTGGGAGAGCTCCTCCCCGAGCTCGGAGCGCTCGACTGTCTCGCACAGGCCGACCCTTATCACGCTTACACGGTGGACGAGCACACGCTCGCCGCCGTCGCCGCGCTCGAGGGCGAGCCCGCCGCTCCCGACGGAGGAGCCGTCCTTCCGCACACGCCCGAGCGGGAGGACAGGATCCGCGAGGAGCTCCTCCACCGGACCTCGCGTCGCGATCTCCTCCGGCTCGGTCTTCTCCTCCACGACGCCGGAAAGATCGGCGGCGCTCCCGGCCACACCGAGCGCGGAGTGGCTCTTGTGCCCGACGTGGCTCGGCGTCTCGGCCTCGCGCTCGACGAGGAGCGGCACGTGCGCTTCCTCGTCGAGCATCACCTCACGCTGTCTTCTCTCGTGGAGAAGCGCGACGTGGACGCGCCGGCGACGAGGGCCGAGCTCCTCCGCTTCTGCGACAGGTCGGTCGAGCGGCTCGATCACCTCTACCTGCTCACGTGCGCCGACGTGCGCGCCGTGTCGCCGCGGGCCTTCACTCGGTGGAAGGACACGCTCCTCACGCGCCTCTACGAGCGCGCGCGCGAGGAAGCCGCGCTCGGTCCCGTCGCGATCCGGCCCGCGACGGACGAGGACGTGGTGCGGGAGCTCGTCCCGAGGCTTCCGGCGGGGATCGTCGAGGCGGACGTGCATGCTCACCTCGCGCTCTGCCCCTCTCCCTACCTCGTCGAGGTCGACCCGGGTGAGACGATCCTCCACCTCGAGCTTCTGCGCTCGCTCGCGCGGGAGCGCGTGGCCTTCCGCTCGCTCGAGGAGGACGGCTTCGACCGGATCTACTTCGCCACGCGAGACCGGCCGAAGCTCTTCGGAGCGATCTGCGGCGCTCTCGCGGCGTGCGGGCTCAACATCGTCGCCGCCTCGGCTTTCACGAGGAGAGACGGGATCGCGCTCGACCGCTTCGCCGTCGTCCCCGCCGCCGGGAGCGGCGAGACGTTGCACCCGAGCGCGGAGCGCTGGGCCGAGGTCGCGAGCACCGTCTCTCGCGTCCTCGCGGGAGAGCTCGACGCCGACGCTCTCATGCGCTCGCGCGCGCGCCGGATCAGCACGGCGCCCGAGGCCGAGCCCGTGCGCCGCCCTCCCGTGAGGGTCCGGCTCTCGAACAAGATCAGCCCGAAGACGACCGTCGTGGACGTGACCGCGCCCGACCGGCTCGGGTTACTCCACGACCTCGCGTGCGCTCTCTCGGACCTCGGGCTCGACATCCGTCTCGCGAAGGTCGCGACCAAGGGAGACCGCGCGATCGACGTCTTCTACGTCACGACCGCGGAGGGCGAGAAGGTCGAGGGAGCCGGCGCTCTCGGCCGGATCCGCCGCACGGTCGCCGCCGCCGCCAAGGGCGCCCCCGATGGAGATCCGGCCCAGCTCCGGCTGTTCTCGCGAGGCCGCTCGCGCGAGCAGCACGACAAGAAGGACTGAGCGGGACGAGAAGAACGGCATGAACCACGAAGACGCGAGGGCACGAAGAGGGAGACACGGCGTCGTCCAGGGAGTTCGTGTCTTCGTGTCTTCGTGGTTCCATGTTTCTTAGAGTGCGCCGGCGATGATCCTCGTCATCGACAACTACGACTCGTTCGTGTGGAACCTCGTGCAGGCGCTGCGCGTGCTCGGGCACGAGGTCGTCGTCGCGCGGAACGACGCGCTGTCGGTCGAGGAAGCGCTCGCGCTCGAGCCGGAGAGGATCGTGATCTCGCCGGGGCCGCGGGCGCCGCGCGACGCGGGGATCTCGACGGGGCTCGCGCGGGCGGCGGGCGAGCGAGGCGTGCCGGTCCTCGGAGTCTGCCTCGGGCATCAGTGCCTGGGAGAAGCGTTCGGCGCTCGCGTCGTGCGAGCGAGACGGCCGCTTCACGGGAGCGCGAGCCTCATCCGCCACGACGGGCGAGGGATCTTCGCGGGAGTGCCGAGCCCGTTTCTCGCCGCGCGCTACCACTCCCTCGCCGTCTCCGAGAGCCGGCTTCCCCGAGCGCTCGTCGCGACGGCGTGGGCCGACGACGGCACGCTCATGGGGCTCCGCCACAGGGAGCTTCCCGTGCACGGCGTCCAGTTCCACCCCGAGAGCTACCTGACCGAGCACGGCGAGCGGCTCCTCGCAAACTTCGCCGGCTCTCTCTCGCCGCGCGAGCGAGCCTCGCATCGCCCTTCATCTTTGAGATCCTAGAGCCGGGAGAGCATGGAGCACTTCGCCGATCGTCTCCTCGCGCGCATGGAAGCGACCGGGAGTATCGTGTGCGTCGGCCTCGACCCGCGGCCCGACTGGCTCCCCGAGGAGCTGCGCTCCCTGCCCGAGGCCTCGCGCGAGTTCTGCGCGGCCGTCTTGGACCTCGCGCGCGGGCGAGCGTGCGCGATCAAGCCGCAGCTCGCCTTCTTCGACGACGAGCCCGCGGCGCCCGAGGCGCTCGCGCGCGCGGCGCGGCCCGACCTCCTCTCGGTCGCGGATGCGAAGCGGGGCGACATCGGCACGACGGCCGAGGCCTACGCCGCGCGCTGGCTCGGGGCTCGCTCGCCCTTCGACGCGCTCACGGTGAACCCGTTCCTCGGGCGCGACTCGCTCGAGCCCTTCGTGAGCGTCGCGGAGAAGGAAGGCCGCGGGGTCTTCGTGCTCGTGAAGACCTCGAACAAGGGAGCGGCCGACTTCCAGGACCTGCGCCTCGCGTCGGGCGAGCTCGTCTTCGAGGCCGTCGCGCGGCTCGTTTCCGACCTCGGAAAGAAGCTCGTGGGAGAGAGCGGCTTCTCTCTCGTCGGAGCCGTCGTCGGAGCGACGGCGCCGCCCGATGTCGTCGCGCGCCTGCGAGAGCTCATGCCGCGCGCGATCTTCCTCATGCCCGGCTACGGCGCCCAGGGAGGGAGCGAGCGGAGCATCGCCCGCGCTCTCGACGGGAGAGGCCGCGGGGTGCTCGTCCCGTCGTCTCGCGCGCTCACGTTCCCGTGGCGCGCGAAGGACAGCGAGGCGAGCGCTCCCGCCGACTGGAGGAAGCGGATCATCGAGGAGCTGGACCGGACGAACGCCGTCTTCCGCGCGGAGCGCGAGAGCTCACGTTGAGCGCGGCCGCGACGAGGCCGGTCCCGCGCGCGCTCGCGAGCCTCGCGCTCGTGCTCGCCGTGGCGGCGCTCGCGGCGCGAGGGCTGTCGTCGGGGACGGGCCAGGCGCTCGAGGGCCCGGGCACGGCGCTCTTCCTCGACACGTTCTGCGCGCTCGCGGCGCTCGCGGCGATCGGGGCTCGCCTGACGGCGGAGCAGCCGGCGCTCGTCGCGCCCACGGGAGTGCTCGCGCCGCTCGGAGTCTTTCTCCTGCTGGCGTTCGTCTCGGCCTTTCACGGGAGCGAGCGCTCGGCCGGGCTCCACACGGCGTTCTCGTGGGCCTCTCTCGCGGCGCTCGCGCTCGGAGCGTGCGACTCCGCGCGCCGGCCCGGCGCGGCGCGCGCTCTCCTGGGAGCGATGGTCGCGATCGCGGTCTGCGCCGCGGCGCTCGGCGTCTTCCAGTACGTCTTCGAGTACGAGGAGCTGAAGCAGCAGCTCAAGACCTGGCTCGAGCTCTACGGAAGCCTCGCGGATCCCGACGAGCGCCGCATGATGGAGTACCGCGTCGCGGACCGCGTCGCGACGGGGCCTTACATCCTCCCGAGCCACCTCGCGGCGGCGCTCGGGATCGCGTCTCCGCTCGCCTTGCTCGCTCTCGTGACTTCCATGAAGAAAAGAGGAGAAGCCGGAAAGCGCGGCCCTCTCCTGGCCCTCGCGTGCCTCCTGTCGGTGGTCGTGCTCGCGCTCGGGATCGCGTTCGCGAAGTCCAAGGGAGCGACGCTCGCGCTCGGAGCCGGGCTCGCTTGCTTCCTCTGGCTCTCGACGCCGGAGACGTTCGCGCGCAGGAAGAAGACGATCGCGCTCGCGGGAGCGTCGCTCCTGGCGATCGTCCTCGCGTGGGGAACGATCGGTTACGCGAGACACCCCGAGAGGTTCGGCATCGGGCTCTCCCTCCAGGTGAGGCTCGAGTACTGGAAGGCGGCGATCGCGACGGGCAAGGAGCACCCGCTCACGGGAGCGGGCCTCGAGACGTTCGTGGACGAGTTCCCCGCGCACAAGGTCGCGCGCGCCGAGGAGACGCGACACGCGCACCAGGACTTGCTCGAGCTTTTCTCCGAGGAAGGAATCCCGGGACCGCTCGACTTCGCGTGGCTCGTCCTCGCACTCGCGCTCTCCGGAAGACGCGCGCTGCGAACGAGGCAGGAGGAGCAAGAGAAGACGGCGGCGCCGGTCGAGCCGGGCTGGAAGGGCGATCAGTCTCTCCCGCCGAGAGTCGCCGTGACGGTCGGGCTCATGCTCGGAGCGTTCGTGCTCATGGGGTTCGGCGACAACCTGAGCGCGAGCACGCGCCCCGTGCACCTCCTCGTGGTGACCGTGGGAGCGATCCTCCTCGCCCGCGCATTCTCGGCCGCGCTCTCTCTCGACGAAAGCCCGCGAGCTCATGCGCTCGCCGGAGCCGCCGCTCTCGCGGGAGCGCTCGTGTTCGTCGTGGACGGTTTCACGGACTTCCCGCTGCGAGTCCACGGCCTCGTCGCGACCGCGCTCACGCTCGCTCTCCTGGCGCCCGTGCTCGCGCGAGCGCCGGAGCCGGGTCCGCCGCGAGCGCCCGTGCGCTTGCTCGTGGCGCTCGTCGTGAGCGCGCTCGTGCTCGCGGGGCTCTTCCGCTCGTTCGACGAGATTCCGCGGGACCGGATCTGCGAGAAGGCGCGCGCCGACTACGAGGAAGCGCGCTCCCTCTGGGACAGGAGCGGGCACGTCCACGAGGACGATCTCCGGCGCATCCAGGACCTGCTCGAGAAAGCGCTCCACGCGCAGCAAGGGCTCCTCGACGAGGGTCAGCTCCGCCCGCACGAGGTCCAGCTCCTCGTGCAGACGCAGGAGATCTTCGGGCGCGTGAACCGCGACCGGCGCGCTCCCAGGATCGTGATCGCGGAGCTCGAGAAGGCGGTCGAGCAATGGCCGCGGTCGTTCGGTCTCTGGGCCGAGCTCGGGAAACGCTACGCGCGCCTCGGCACCCTCGACGGCCCGCGAGGCGCGATCTTCGCCTGGGAGCGCTCCGTCTCGCTCTACCCGACGAATCCTCACCTGCGCCTCGAGCTCGGCTCGGTGCTCGCGAGG
>JACQDU010000066.1 GCA_016200955.1 bacterium | reverse complement strand
CTGGGCGACCTCGTCGGGAACCTCGTCTTCGACTTCATCTACCACGAGCACATCTCGGGCTTCTCGGTGAAGCCGCTCGCGCTGTTCTTCCGGCGCCATGGGCTCGAGCTCATCCACGTGCTCCGCGTCCCGACCAAGGGAGGATCGGTTCGCTACACGGTGCAGCCCGTCGGAGGCCCGCGTAGGGTCTCGGCGTCGGTCGGCGAGCTCCTCGAGCTGGAAGCGCGGCAAGGATTGCACGAGGGCGCGACCTTCGCGCGTTTCAGTGAGACGGTGGCGAACGCGAAGAGACGCACGCTCGACCTCCTCGATCGCTTCGCGGGCCGGCCGCTCGCGGCCTACGGCGCGTCGGCGACGACGACGACGCTCCTCTACCACTTCGAGCTGGGGCCCCGGGTCGCCTACCTCCTCGACGACTATCCCGCGAAGCAGGGATTGTTCAGCCCCGGGTTGCACCTCCCGGTGCTCCCGTCGGACGCGCTCTACGAGAGAAAACCCGAGGCCGTCGTCGTCATGGCCTGGCGCTACCACGAGCCGATCCGGCGGAGGCACCCGCGGTACGCCGAGCAGGGTGGGCGCTGGATCGTCCCTCTCCCCGAGCCCAAGGTCCTCGCGTGAGCGAGACGCTCTTCGACTATTACGCGCGCCAGGGAGTCCTCCCGACGTACGGTGGCTTGCGCACTCGCGAGGCGTTCGCCGCACACGAGCGCGCGAGGCGCCGGCTCTTCACCGGAAAGCTTGGCCTGCCACCGAGCGCGTTTCGCGGGGCCAGGCTCCTCGAGTTCGGCCCGGACGCCGGCGAGAACTCGCTCGTGTTCGCCGCCTGGGGCGCTAACCTGATGCTTGCCGAGCCGAACACCAAGGCCCATCCCGTCATCCAGGACTACTTCAGACAGTTCGACTTGACCTCGCGCCTCTCCGCGATCGAGCCTTCGTCGGTAACGAGCTTCCCGGTCTTGCCCGAGACCGAGCACGGGTTCGATGTGATCGACGCGGAGGGGTTCATCTACACGATCCAGCCGACTTCGCTCTGGATCGAGAAGTTCGCACGGCTCGTCAGGGAAGATGGCGTCGTGATCCTCTTCTACTACGAGCCCTACGGCTGCTTCCTTGAACTCTTCCTGAAGGTCGTCCATGGGCGCTACCAGCGGCTCGCGGGAGTCTCGTCCGTCGAGGCCGCCCACCGCTGCTTCGATGCGAAGTGGGCAGCGATTCCCCACAAGCGCTCGATTGAATCGTGGGTCATGGACGTCCTCGAGAACCCGTTCGTGCGGCTCCGGTACTTCCTCGAAGCGAGGAAGCTCATCGAAGACATGGCCGACGCGGGATTCGAGCTCTATTCCTCGTGGCCCCGCTACGACAACGGGCTCGACGTCTTCTGGTTCAAGCGAGAGCTCGCGCCGGAAGATCGGCTCCGACGGCAGGCCGAGTTCGTGAGCTGCAGCCGTCTGAGCCACTTCTTCGGCCGCAAGCACTTTCTCTTCGAGGTCGAGCAACGCATCGAGCGCGAGCTCTGGGGCCTTCTCGAGGACATGGACGCGCTCGTGGAGAACTTCGAGTGCGACCGCGCGAAGCGGTGCCGTGAGCGCTTGGGGGTCGTGCGCGACCGTCTCCGGTCGGACGGGATCATCTCGGACGCTGCGGATACGGCTCGCTCGCTGGAGACGATCGGGTCCGTCGACCGCCTTCTGCTCCTGCTCGAGCGCGGGGAGCCGCCCGCCATCGAGGCGTTCTGTGCACGCGACCATGCCTTCATCGAGAGCTGGGGCTTGCCGTCGCACTTCGCGATTTTCTGGAAGGCCCGTTGATCCGGGCACCTCGCGAGAGGCGGTCCTCTGACCGCGCCCCGCTCTCGAAAGGCTGCTTGCGCCACGGTGCCGCGGACTCTACCGTCTCGGGCGGATGAGGCGCGCGCCCGCTCTAGCACCGATCGCGGCAGCCGTCGTGGTCGCTGCGTACCAGCATTTTGCGCTCCGGGGCGTGACGATGGAGCTGATCTTGCTCGCCCTCGTCGCGGCGGCGATCGCGGCGGCATTCGCGCTCGGAGCCGAGCGGACTCGCAATCGACCGCGCGACGCTCGGTGGGGTCTGGTGCTCGCGACGCTCGCAGTGCTCGTCGCTCCAGCCTCGACGATGTGGATGACGGTGATCGCGCTTGCGAGCCTCTGGGTCACTGTCGTGAGCGCCATCCCCGAACGGACCCTCGAGCGCCTTCGACGGTTGCGACCCGTACAGCGCGGGCCGGTCTCCGGCGAGCTCCTTTGCCAGGGAGTCCTTCTCACGTGGTCGATCGTTGGCCTCGCGGTGCTCGGTCCGCGAGCGGCGGTCCTGTTGCTCGTTCTCGTAGTCCCCTTCCAGATTGGGGCGCGCGCCGCAACGAGTACCCGGGGCCTTGCCACGTTCAGCGTGCTCTTTCTCGTCGCGCTCGTGGCGACGGCGCACAGGGTCGTCGAACGTCCGATCCCGCCCTACTGGAACTCGCAGCAGGTCGTTCTCTGGGAGCTCGGCCGCACCTGGTGCTCGGGAGAGCACTTCTCGGGTCCGCCCGTCGAGTGGGCGTCGATGCCGGCCGGCACCATGTACTACGGTCCCGGGCCTCTCCCCTTCGTGGCGACGATGGAGGCGTTTTCGCCGGCGCCGTTCTACGACCCAGCGCTCGGGCTCGTGACGGCGATCTTCAACGCGGGCGCGATCGCCGCCCTCGGCTCCGTGCGCGGTCGCGGCGGGGCTCGGCAGGTCATTCTCGGAGCGGTGAGCATCGCCCTTTCGCTCAAGTTCCTGGCGGCGATCTGGGGCGATTACTACGACCACCAGCTCCACCACGATGCGTTCACGGTCTTCTACGGCGTCTTCTGGCCGAGCTTCCTCGCCCGCCTGACCCGGCTCGATGCGCGGCGGGCTGCCGTGCTCGTCCTCGCGTTCGGGGGCGCGTCGCTGGGAAAGCCGCATCTCGTCCTTCTCCCGGTCG
>JACQDU010000627.1 GCA_016200955.1 bacterium | reverse complement strand
GGCGCATCGGATCTTTCCTTGACGAAGGGGAGCACGCTTCCCCTTTTCACGGCTCCGCGCGAGCGCGAGAATGCCGGCGACGCCCAAGAACGAGGAGAAGACATGCCCCACGCGATCGAGACGACGCCCGATGCGCTGCGAGCGACTTACGCGAAGATGGAGAAGAACCTCGGCATCGCGAAGAAGCGGCTCGCGAACCGTCCGCTCACGCTCGCGGAGAAGATCCTCTTGTCTCACCTCGCGGACCCGCAGGGGCAGGACCTCGACGCCGGGAAGAGCTACCTCCTCCTGCACCCGGACCGCATCGCGATGCAGGACGCGACCGCGCAGATGGCCCTCCTCCAGTTCGCTCACGCGGGCAGGAAGCAGGTCGCCGTCCCGACGACGGTCCACTGCGATCACCTGATCCGCGCGAAGTCGGGCGCGAAGGAGGACACGGACGCCGCGATCCAGGAGAACAAGGAGGTCTACGGCTTCCTCGAGAGCGCCTCGCGGAAGTACGGGATCGGCTTCTGGAGGCCGGGCGCCGGGATCATCCACCAGGTCGTCCTCGAGAACTACGCTTTCCCGGGCGGGCTCATGATCGGCACCGACTCTCACACGCCGAACGCGGGCGGGCTCGGCATGATCGCCGCCGGCGTCGGCGGCGCCGACGCGGTCGACGTGATGGCCGGCTTCCCGTGGGAGGTCCTCTACCCGAAGCCCCTCGGCGTCCGTCTCACGGGAGAGATGAACGGCTGGACGGCCCCCAAGGACATCATCCTCTACCTCTGCGGCGTCCTGACGGTGAAGGGCGGCACGAACCGCGTCATCGAGTACTTCGGCCCCGGCGCTCGGACGATCTCGTGCACGGGGAAGGCGACGATCTGCAACATGGGAGCGGAGCTCGGCGCGACCGGCAGCGTCTTCCCGTTCGACGACAAGATGGACGCCTACCTGCGGACGACCGGCCGCGCGGCGATCGCGGACATCGCGCAGAAGAACCGCTCGCTCCTCCAGGCGGACGCCGACGTCGAGGAGAGCTGGAAGAAGTACTTCGACCAGGTCGTCGAGATCGACCTCTCGAAGCTGGAGCCGCACGTCGTCGGCCCTCACACGCCCGACCTCGCGAGGCCGGTCTCCAAGCTCGCCAAGGAGGCGAAGGAGAAGGGCTACCCGGACGATATCCTCGTGGCCCTCATCGGGAGCTGCACGAACTCGTCCTACGAGGACATCTGCCGCGCCGCCGACGTGGCCGAGCAGGCGCGCTCGAAGGGAGGGAAGGCGGCGATCCCGCTCCTCGTGACGCCCGGGTCGGACCAGATCGAGATGACGATCCGCCGCGACGGCCAGCTCGCGACGCTCGAGGCGATCGGCGGCAAGGTCCTCGCGAACGCGTGCGGCCCTTGCATCGGCCAGTGGAAGCGCGAGGACATAAGGAAGGGCGAGAAGAACACGATCTTCACCTCGTTCAACCGGAACTTCCCCGCGAGGAACGACGAGAACAAGGAGACCATGGCGTTCATAGGCTCCCCCGAGATCACGATCGCCTACGGCCTCGCGGGGAGGCTCTCGTTCAACCCGCTCACCGACGAGCTCGCGGGATCCGGCGGCAAGAAGTACAAGCTCTCTCCGCCGAAGAAGGCGCCCGAGCTTCCCTCGAAGGGTTTCGTGAAGGCCGAGGGCGGCTTCGTCTCGCCACCGGACGACGGCTCGAAGGTGGAGATCAAGGTCGATCCCAGGAGCGAGCGCCTCCAGCTCCTCGAGCCGTTCGCGGCGTGGGACGGGAAGGACTACGAGAAGCTCCCCGTGCTCGTGAAGGCGAAGGGGAAGTGCACGACGGACCACATCTCCCCCGCGGGGCCGTGGCTCCGCTTCCGCGGGCACCTCGACCGGATCTCCGACAACTGCTTCCTGGGAGCGGTGAACGCGTTCACGGGAGAAGCGGGCGCGGGCAAGAACCAGCTCACGGGAGCGAAGGGCGAGGCCTATCCCAAGATCGCTCGCTCCTACAAGGCCGCGAAGCTCCGCTGGGTCGTCGTCGGCGACGACAACTACGGCGAGGGCAGCTCGCGCGAGCACGCCGCCATGGAGCCGCGCTTCCTCGGAGGCGTCGCGATCATCGCGAAGAGCTTCGCTCGCATCCACGAGAGCAACTTGAAGAAGCAGGGCCTCCTCCCGCTCCACTTCAAGACGCCTTCCGACTACGACAAGGTCCAGGAAGACGACCGGATCTCTCTCGTCGGCCTGTCCGGGCTCGCTCCCGGCAAGGACGTGAAGGCGATCATCCACCACGCGGACGGCAAGACCGAGGAGATCGCGCTCAAGCACACGTTCAACTCCGAGCAGGTCGGCTGGTTCAAGGCCGGGAGCGCGCTCAATCTCCTGAGAGCGGGCGCCAAGGCGTAAGACAGAAACGCGAAGACGCAAAGACGCGAAGACGCAAAGGGCTCCAGCCGTTCTTCGCGCCCTTGCGCCTTTGCACCTTTGCGTTCCCGAGGATCTCAAGGCGTTGAATGAAGATCGCCACCTGGAACGTCGACTCGATCCGAGCGCGCCTCCCGCGCGTGAGCGACTGGCTCGCGAAGAGCTCGCCCGACGCGATCTGCCTCCAGGAGATCAAGGTCGAGGACGACCTCTTTCCCAGGAAGGCGTTCGAGGACCTGGGCTATCGCGTCGAGGTCTTCGGCGCGAAGGGCCGCGCGGGAGTCGCGATCGCATCGAAGGAGCCGCTCCGCTCGGTCAAGCGCGGGCTCGACGAGGAGGAGGTCGAGGACCCGGCCGCGCCCAAGCGCGTGATCGCCGCGAAGCTCGCGGCCTTCGACCTCGTCTGCGTCTACGTCCCGAACGGGCAAGCCGTCGGGTCGGACGAGTACTTCAAGAAGATCGCGTGGCTCGTGAAGCTCCGCGAGTACATGAAGGATCGCTACGACCCGAAGAAGCCTCTCCTCGTGTGCGGCGACTGGAACGTCGCGCCGGACGACCGCGATATCTGGGACGGACGCCTGCGCGGCGGTCTCCACTGCTCGAAGCCCGAGCGCGACGCTCTCGCGGGCGTCGTCTCGTGGGGATTCAAGGACCTTCTCCGCGAGAAGACCGAGGAGCCCGGGCACTTCACGTGGTGGCCGTACGGCATCTACCCGATCAAGAGGAACGAGGGGCTGAGGATCGACCTCATGCTCGCGACGAAGCCGCTCGCCGCGAGGCTCGAGGCGCTCTCGGTGGACAAGGACGAGCGCATGCGCGAGGACGAGCGGGCGAAGGCCGCCGACCACGCGCCGGTCGTCGCGACCTTCCGGGACTGACGTGAGACAGCGCACGCCGCCTCTCTCGCACCGAGGCCAGGGCGAGCGGATCCTCCTCCGCCCTCCGCGCCCGAGCGACGCGCGGGCGCTCGCGGCGCTCGAGGAAGCGAACGAGGACCACACGCGGAAGACGCGCGGGACCACGTTCGCGGCTGGCCGCGCGGCGGCGGCGAGGGAGATCGCGAAGATCCGGACCGCCTGGAAGACGGACGCGGCCTATCGCTTCGTCATCGTGCTCCGGGCATCGCGAGAGCTCGTCGGGCCGGGGGCCCTTCCGGAACGCTCACCTCGGCTACTGGATCGACCGCGAGCACCAGGGGCGCGGGCTCACGACCGAAGCCGTGCGACTTCTCCTCGCCTTCGCGTTCGGGCCGCTCGCGCTCCACCGGGTGCAGGCGGCGGTCATGCCCCGGAACCGGGCGAGCTGCCGCGTCCTCGAGAAGGCGGGCTTCAGGAGAGAAGGCCTCGCGCGCCGCTACCTCATGATCGACGGGAAGTGGCGCGATCACCTGATCTACGCGATCACGATCGAGGAGAGCGCTCGAAGACGACCTCGCCGTCGAGGATCGTGAGGTCGCAGCGGACCTCGGGGATCTCCTCGTGCGAGATCGCGAAGAGGTCGCGCGAGAGGACGCAGACGTCGGCCAGGAAGCCCGGCACGAGCCGCCCGAGAAAGAGCTCGCCGTGAGCGGCGAAGGCCGAGCCCGCCGTGTAAGCCGAGAGCGCCTCCTCGCGCGTGAGGCGCTGCTCGGGGTGATAAGCCTCGAGCGGAGCGCGCGGGTCGCGTCGCGAGACGGCGCAGAAGATCCCGGGGAGCGGATCGAGCGGCTCGACCGGGTAGTCCGTCCCGAACGCGAGCGCCGCTCCCGAGTCCAGGAGAGAGCGCCAGGGATAGCTCGTCTTCGTGCGCTCGCCCAGGCGCTCTCGCGCGATCTTCATGTCGTTCGCGAGGTGGATCGGCTGGACGCTCGCGACCGCTCCCAGGACGGCGAAGCGGGCGATGTCTTCTCCTCGCACGACCTGGACGTGCTCGACGCGGTGGCGCGCGGCGCGCGCGACCTCGGGGGAGCCGGTCCGCGCGAGGTCGGCGAACGCGTCCAGCGCGAGAGCGGTGGCCCGGTCTCCGATCGCGTGGAGCCCGACCTGGAAGCCGCCCTCGTGAGCTTCCCTCACCTGGTCTCTCAGGACGTCGGCATCGATGAGAGGAATCCCCGTGCCGGCCTCGCGTGCGTCGCAATAGGGCGCATCGAGGAGAGCCGTCCGCGAGCCGAGGCTCCCGTCGAGGTACCCTTTGAGGAGCCCGTAAGAGAGCCGGCTCGCGCCACGCTCCTTCGGGAGCGCCGCTCGCTCGGAGCGGACCTCGCCGAGGTCCCGCCCGAGCCGTTGCCACAGCGTCACGCGCGCCGTGAGGCGGCCGCGCGCGAGGAGATCGCCGTAGACTCGCCCCGGCTCGAGGCGGTCGTCGTAGCTCGCGTCGTCCTGGATCGACGTGACGCCGAGCGTGCGCGCGAGCTCGAGCCCTCGCTCGGCCGCGCGCACGCGGCGCTCGAGCGAGGGCGCGGGCACGCGCGCTCG
>JACQDU010000626.1 GCA_016200955.1 bacterium | reverse complement strand
TCCTCCTCGGGAGAGCTCGCGCGCCGCGCCCCGCCCTTCTCGCGCACCCGACCGGCCTCCCGGAGCCTAGTATGCATCAGAGGAAGCGGGCGAGCGCCCAGGCCGTGCGCGTCGTGAGGATCGGGCGGTCGAGGACGCGCGTCGTCGG
This sequence comes from bacterium, assembly GCA_016200955.1. GTDB lineage: Bacteria > Planctomycetota > J058 > J058 > JACQDU01 > JACQDU01. The sequence continues at coordinate 4,165 of JACQDU010000626.1, read as the reverse complement.
GAGCCGCACCTTCGCGTAGAGCGCCTTCGTCGCTCGCGTGAGCGAGCAGGCGCAGCGGACCTCGCGCTCCGTGATCCCGGTGCGCTCCGTCGCGCGCGCGTCCGCGACGGCCGCGAGCGCCGCCTCGATGCGAGCGAGCGCGCCGGGCGCGTGCGCCCTGTCGAGGATCACGAGGGCCGCGCCGCGCTTCGCTCTCGTGGAGATCGCGGCGAGGCTCTCCTTCACCGAAGCGGGCAGAGTCGCGTTGCCGCGAGGCTCGATCTCCGAGAGGAGGTTCGCGAGGACGATCAGGTCCGCTCCCGCGACTTCCTGGAAGACTTCCTCGGGTAAGCTCCGCGCGAGGTCGGCCTGGATCGACTTCCCGGGAGCTTCGAGCCGCCACGTCGAGCCAGCGCCCGGGTCGATCTCGCCGAGAGCGGGAAGCGCGGCGGCGGCGAGAGCCGCGAAGCTCGAGTCCCAGTCCCGCACGCGGTCGACGCGCACGACGCGGAGGACCTCTCCCGGGAGAGGGCCGCGAGAAGAGAGCGTCGCCCACGCGTCCGCGAGCGCGATCGCCTCCGTCCCCGGCCCCGCTCCGAGCGCCACGACGCGGAGCTCGCGGCGGCGGATCTCTCCCTCGAGCTCGTCGAGGAAGAGCCTCCTCTGGTCGCACACGTGAGCCGGCAGGACGTGCACGAGATAAGCCGCTCTCCCCTCGGCGGAGCGGTGCACGTCGAGCGACCGGCCCTCCCGGTAAGCGGCGGACATCCTCTCGATCGCGCGCGCGAGCTTCTCGCTCGGCACGGAGGCGACCGCGCGCGCGGCGACCAGGTGGTAGCTCACCCGGATGGACACGGGCTCATCTTAGTCCCTCCGCGGAAGACCCCGCCGGGGAAGCCCGGCCGCGCAAATATGAGAGAATGCGCGAGCTCACCGGAAGGAAAGCCGTGGACTGCACGCTGCACCTGATCGACGAGAAGCAGTACCGCGAGGTCTTCGTGCCCGCGGTCGCCGGTGACGAGGCCGCTCTCAACCAGCTCCTCGAGTGGGCGTCGCTCCTCTCGGCGGGCTGGGAGTCGCGGAGCGAAGCGTACCGGCTCGTCAAGGACCTCCGCGGGAAGTGGAAGACCGCGGTCGAGACGCGCGGCCTCGGAGAGACCGGCACGCGCTCGCTCGACTTCGGCAAGAACCTGAACTACGTCTACGGCGTCCTCACCGCGTTCCGGCGGCCGGCGTTCTACGCGCAGGACTTCTCGTTCTCGACGCTCGGGAAGGTCGGTCTCTCGGACCTCGCGTCGTTCGTCGTCGACGCGAAGGTGCTCCTCGAGGGCTTTCCGAACTGCCCGGCGTGGCTCCCGCAGACGGCGACGGGCGGCCTCGGCCAGGGAGCGACGTCGGGCCTCTACCTGCCCAAGGACCGCGTCGTCCCCTTCCTGAAAGCGCTCCGCGCGAACCTCGCCGGGCTCGGCGAGAGGATCCGCGCGTCCGGCCACGACCCCGAGGAGGGGCTCGCGTGGCTGATCTCGGCGTGCGTCGAGGCGAAGGAGATCCGCCCGGAGTGCGGGCTCCTCGAGCTGCAGGACGCTTACTCGCCGCGCGGAGGGCGGCCGGCCTTCCCGCCCGAGACGGCGCGCGCTCTCGCGACGAGCACGTTCCCGAACGCCGTCATCAAAGAGGTGAGGCGCGCTCTCGGGAAGGCCATGCCTGAGCCGCCGCCCGAGCCCGCTCCCGCGCCGCCTCCTCGCGCGGCCGCGGTGCCGACCGCGATCCCTTACTCTCCCCAGCTCGACTGGAAGGTCGGGCAGCGCGTCGTCCACAAGCGCTTCGGCACGGGAGAGGTGCGGAAGGTGCTCGACCACAACAAGGTCGTCGTCGCCTTCGGCCCGGACGAGCGCACGCTCGCGCAGAACGCGCCCGCGGGGACGTCGACCTCGTCCGCTCTCCCGGTCGTTGCGCCTCCCGGAGCGTCGCCTCTGCACTCGCCCGCGGGAGCGGCGCCCGCGTCGCCCGAGGCCCCGGCGAGCGGGGCTCCCGGGACCCAGCCCTAGTGGCGCAGCGGCCCCTCGCGAGTCCCGACGAGGTCCTCGCGGCGTGCGACGAGGCGCTCGCGCGGACGTGCGACGCCGCGCCCGTCGCCGCCTTCGACGCCGACCACACTCTCTGGAAGGCCGACGTGGGAGACCTGGCCTGGCACGCGGCGCTCGAGGCTCGCCGCTTCACGAGGAGCGCGGGAGAGGCCCTCGCGCGCGAGGTCGAGCTCGCCGGGGCCACGAGCGCGGGCGAGGCGCACGAGGACGCTCGCTCCCTTTACTCTCTCTACAAGGATGACAGGGTCAGCGAGGACTCGATCGTCCGCGCCATGACGGTCTGCTACGCGGGCTGGACCGTCCGCGAGCTGCGCGAGCTCGGCCGCTCCCTCGCGCGAGCGGTCCTCGACGGCGCGCGCTACGAGGGCATCCTCGAGATCGTGCGAGGGCTCGTCGAGCGCGGGATCCGCGTCGTCGTGGTCTCCGGCTCTCCCGTCTGGCTCGTCTCGGAGGGCGTGCGCGGCGTCTTCCCGATCGACCCCGAGCGCGACGTCTTCGGCGCCGAGGTCTCCGTCCTGGGAGAGACGATCGGCACGTCCATGCGAGAGCCCGTCGCCTTCTTCCACGGGAAGGTCGCGATCCTCGAGCGGGAGCTCGCGTCCCGGCGGCCGAGCTTCGCGTTCGGCGACTCTCGCTGGGACGAGCCGCTCCTCCGGCACGCCGCGCGGCTCGGATTCGCCGTGAACCCGCGGCCCGCCTTGAAGAAGATCGCCGACGAGCTCGAGACGATTCGGGTCTTCGAGCCCTCGCGCACGGTCTCGGGAGAGCTCGTCTCTCCTCACGAGACCGACCGGGTCATCGCGTGAGAGCGCCGGTGCTCTCGGGCGGGCCGTTCGCGACGGGAATCGGGTCGCTTCCGTTCACCGATGAGAGTGCCGCGCGAGCTCTCCTCGAGCGCTTTTCCGCAGAAGTTCCCTTCGCGCCCGAGTTGCCCAAGCTGGATCCCGACGAGTGGCTCCTCCGGAAACCGTTCGCGGGCCTTCTCTCGCCCATTGACTCCGAAAACCTGGAGTGGGTGATGCTTTCGGTTCTCGAAAAGGAGTGCCTCCCCGAGCCGATTCGGCCGGGCCGCGGCCTGCCGCTCCTTCTCGAAGCTGCATCGACCAGGAAGCCGCGCCTGGTGAAGCTCCAGGTCGCCGGGCCAAACGTCCTCGCGAAGCACGTGCGCGATGTCGCGGCCGTCTGGACCCTCGGCGAGAGGGAGACGGGCCGCCGCGTGGCGATCGAGCGGCCGGTCGCATTCTTTCGGGAGGCGCTCGCGCGGCTCGAGTGTCCGGCGGTCGTCGTCTTCGACGAGCCGAGCAGCTTCACGGCGATCCTCGAAGGGACGCCGGGCAACCACCCTCTGACCCGAGCGATCGAGCTCGCTCGGAGCGTCGGCGCAGCGGCGGTCGGCGTCCACGACTGCGGTCCCTTCTTCGGCGAAGCCCTTGCCGCGAAGCCCGATCTCCTCTCGTTCGACTTCGCGACATACGAGAAAAGACTGCTCGGGGGCGAGGCGGAAACGGTCGCGCCCTTCGTGCGTGCGGGCGGCTCGCTCGCTTGGGGCGTCGTTCCGACACGCGCGGGAGAGGCGCGAGGCTTCGACGTCCCTGCGGCCGCCGGGCGCGTGCGGCAGGCGGCGACGGCTCTCATGGGAGGAGAAGCCGGGGGCCGCGCTCTCCTCGAGAGGTCTCTCGTGACGCCGGCTTGCGGGACCGCTCTCCTCTCTCCCGAAGAGGCCGTCTCGGTGCACGAGGCCGCGCTCGAGGTCGCGCGCCTCCTCCGGGAGAGCTGAGCCGTGGCGAAGGAGAAGCCGAAGCTCCCGCTCGAGCACCACTACTCGGCCGGTGGGGTCCTCGTGAAGCGCTCGGCCGAGGGCGGTCTCGCGTTTTCTCTCATGAAGCCGAAAGGAAAGGACCGCTGGCAGCTCCCCAAAGGAATGATCGACGAGGGCGAGAAGGCCCAGGAGACGGCCGTCCGCGAGGTCCTCGAGGAGACGGGGCACCGCGGGAAGATCGTGGGAGAGAAGCTCAAGGACGTCGAGTACTGGTACGTCGACAAGTACGGCGAGACGCCCAAGAGGGTCCACAAGAAGGTGACCTTCTTCCTCCTCGAGC
>JACQDU010000619.1 GCA_016200955.1 bacterium | reverse complement strand
TTCACGATCCACAACCTCGCCTACCAGGGAGTCCACGACGGCCGGATCTTTCCTTACACGGGCCTGTCCGATGACGCGTTCACGCCCTCGGGGCTCGAGTACTACGGAGAGGTCGGCTTCCTGAAGGCCGGCCTCGTCTACGCCGACGCGATCACGACCGTGAGCCCGACCTACGCGCGCGAGATCCAGACGGCCGAGCTCGGACGCGGCCTCGACGGCGTCCTGCGAGCGCGCGCCGCTCACCTCTCGGGGATCGTGAACGGGATCGACGCGACCTCGTGGGACCCGGCCGCGGACCCGGCGCTCGCTCGCCGCTTCTCACGCGACGATCTCGACGCGAGGGGAGAGAACAAGGCCGCCCTCCTGCGAGAGCTCGGCCTCGATCCCGACGCGACGGCCCCGCTCCTCGCGACGGTGACGCGCCTCGATCCGCAGAAGGGGATCGACCTCATCGTCGCGGCCGCGCCCGAGCTCGTCTCGCGGGGAGCGCGCCTCGCGATCGTCGGGACCGGCGACCCCTCGCTCGAAGCGCGCGTGCGCGAGCTCGCGGAGCGCTTCCCCGGGAAGGTCGCGGCGAGGCTCGCCTTCGACGCGGCGCTCGCCCGGCGCGTCTACGCGGGAGCGGACGTCTTCCTGGTCCCTTCTCGCTTCGAGCCGTGCGGCCTGAACCAGCAGTACGCTCTCCGCTACGGCGCGGTCCCCGTCGTCCGGCGCACGGGAGGGCTCGCGGACACCGTGATCGACGCGGACGAGCACGCGGCGGCCGGGACGGGCTTCGTCTTCCTCGAGCCGACGCCTCGCGCGTTCGCGCTCGCGGTCGAGCGCGCTCTCCGGGCGTTCGCGGACCGCTCGCGCTTCCGCGAGGTCCAGCGCCGCGGCATGGCGCGCGACGGCTCCTGGGATGCGCCCGCGCGCGCTTACGTCTCGCTCTACGAGAAGCTGCTCGGAGAAGCGCCGGTCGAGCAAGAAAAGCGATGAACGGGAGTCACGCGAGGCGCTTCGTCGCCGCGGCGTGGCTCTCTCTCTTCGCGGAAGGCTTCGTCGACAACACGAGAGGCCCTCTCCTCCCGCGAGTCCTCGAGTCGTTCCACGTGAACGCGACCTGGGGCTCGCTCTTCCTCGTCATGGGCTCGATCGCCGGCCTCCCCGGCAGCCTCGCCGCGGGAGCGCTCGTGGGGCTCGTGGGGCCGAGGGCGACGCTGCGGTTCATGGCGGTGCTCCTCGCGGGCGGCCTCGCGCTCGTGGCGCTCGCGGGAGAGATCGACCGCTTCTGGCTCGTGCCCGTGGGCGCCGGGATCATGGGAGTCGGGCTCGCGGGAGTCGGCGTCGTCGCGAACTACTACGTCGCCCTCGCGACTCCCGAGGAGTCGCGCGGGCGCGCGCTCGCGAGGCTCCACGTGCTCTACGCGGCGGCGAGCTTGATCGTGCCGCTCGTGATCGTGGAGGCGACGCGGTACGCGGGCTGGCCTCTCGTGACGGCGGCGGCGGCGATCGTGCCGGGCCTGCTCATCCCTCTCTCGTTCCTCGTGCCGTGGGTCGCTCCGGCCGCGAGACGCGCTCCTTCGTCCCCCTCCCCGGCCCTCCCCCTTCGGGGGAGGGAGAATCCAGAAGAGGCCCTCCCGCATCGGGGGAGGGAGAATCCAGAAGATGATGCCTGGAAGCCGATCGTCGGCTACTCGCTCGCCCTGTCGCTCTTCGTCGTCGCGGAAGTCACGGTCTCCTGCTGGCTCCAGCTCCACGCGGAGAAGAACACGGACTACGAGAAGCGGACGTGCGCCGCGCTCGTGTCGGCTTTCTTCGTCGGCCTCGGAGCGGCCCGCGTGCTCGGAGGAGCGTTCCTGGGAGAAAAGCACGCGGCCCGCGCGGCGCTCCTGGGAGCGGGAGCGTCGGCGATCTGCGTCCTCCTCGGGCTCCACGTGCACGTGGTCTTCCTCTCGCTCGAGGGCTTCACGATCGGGATCGTGTTCCCCGCCGCCATGGCCGCGCTCACGCTCGAGCTGCCGCGTTCACTCCACGGGAGAGCGATCGGCGTCGTGAGCGCTTCCTACAGCACGGCGCTCGCGCTCGCGCACTTCCTCGTCGGGAGAGCATCCGACGCTTACGGGACGAGAGTCGCCCTCCACGTGAGCCCGGCGTGCGCTCTCCTCGGGGTCGTCGTGCTCGCGCTCACGCGAGCTCGCGCGGCGAGATGATGTGCACCTGGGACCGTTTCCCGCGCCCGCAGGAGCTAAACTCTCGTGCCCGGAACGAGAGAAACGCGAGGAACCCTTGAGCGACCTCTGGTCGGCGCCGACGACGCCGGAGCAGGTGATCGATCGCGCGAACGTGCTCTTCACGACGCAGGCCCTCCTCACGGCGAACCGCATGGGAGTCTTCCAGGCCCTCGGGAAGGAAGGCCGGAAGGACGCGGCGGCGCTCGCGAAGGAGGTCAAGGCCGATGCGCGGGCTCTCTCGATGCTCGCGGACGCGCTCGCGGGGCTGGGCTACCTGACGAAGGACGCGAAGGGGCGCTACGCGAACTCTCTCATCGCGCGGAAGCACCTCGTGTCGGGAGGCGAGGGCGCGTACCTCGGAGATTACCTCCGCTTCCAGGACCTCCTCTGGGAGCCGTGGGGGAAGCTCGAGGACGCCGTGCGCTCGGGGCGCTCGACGCGGCCCGCCGACATGTACCAGACGAACCAGGACGAGACGCGCCGGTTCATCCGCGCCATGCACTCGACGGCGAGCCTGAACGATCCGTTCCTCGCCGCGCGGCTCGACCTCGGGGGGAGGCACACTCTCGCGGACGTGGGAGGAGGGCCGGGAACGTTCGCGATCCACTTCGCGAAGCAGTACCCCGAGCTGCGCGCGACCGTCCTCGACCTCCCCGGGACGCTCGAGGTGACGAAGGAGATCGTCTCCGAGGAGCCCTCGGTCAAGGAGAGGATCACGCTCAAGCCGTGCGACTTCTCGCGCGACGACCTGGGAGGTCCCTACGACGTGGCGCTCGTGTCTCACATCATCCACGGACACGACGACCACCGAGTGCAGTCCCTCCTCATGAAGCTCCGGGACGCCCTCTCGCCGAACGGACTCCTCCTGGTCCACGACTTCTTCACGGAGTCGCAGAAGACGGTGCCCGCGTTCGCGTCCCTGTTCGCGCTCAACATGCTCATCTCGACGGACGGCGGCCGGACGTGGAGCTTCGACGAGCTCAAGCAGGTCCTCGAGGGCCTCGGATACCGCGACGTGGAGTGGAAGCGCCTGGGCCAGCCGCGCGGCCTCTCGGTCGTGTCGGCGGTCTCGCCGCGCATGGACGACAAGCCCGCGAAGCAAGCGCCGGCTTCCTCCGAGAGCTCCTTGCGCCCCCGCCGCCCCCCCTTACAATGAGCGCCCCCCGCGCCCAGGCGCAGGGCTTCTCCGGCCGCCTC
>JACQDU010000030.1 GCA_016200955.1 bacterium | reverse complement strand
GAGGACGTTCTCGGGCTTGAGGTCCCGGTGCACGATCCCCGCGCGGTGAGCGGCTCCCGCGGCTCCCAGGATCTGGACGAAGATCGCGAGAGCGTCGCGGGGAGCGAAGGCCCCGCGCTCCCGCATGAGGTCGCGCAGCTCGCGCCCGCGCACGAGCTCCATGACGAGGTAAGGGCTCCCGTCCGCGGTCTCTCCCGCATCGAGGACCTGCACGACGTTCTCGTGGCTGAGCATGCTCGTCGCGAGGATCTCGCGCTTGATCCTGGCCCTCGCCTCTTCTTCCTTCGAGAGGGAGACCTTGATCGCGACGGGCTCGGTGTGCTCGGGGTGGCGCCCGAGGAGGACGATCCCCATGCCGCCGCGGCCGAGGACGCCCTGGATCTCGTAGTCGCCGATCGCTCGCGGCACCTGCGGCGCCTGCGGCGTCGCGCGCTTCCCCGTGAGGACGACGTCGGCCTTCCGGGGAGGAGGCCCGATCGCGAAGGCGCTCACGGGGAGGATGGGCGTCGGCTCCTCGATCGTGCGGGCGAGCTCCTCCGGGCGGCGAGGAGCGTCCTGGACCGTGCGAGCGAGCTCGGGCGTCACGTCCGGGTTCGGCGTGGGCTCGTCCTGCGTCGCCGCGAGCTCCGCCTGCCGCGTGCGGGAGACGGCATCGAGCGCGACCGCCGGGCGAGGCCGCGCGGAGGCGTCCTCCGCCTCGACCTTCTGCGTCCTCTGGGACTCGGGAGAGCGGAAGAGGGCCTTGATCGTGAAGACCCCGGTCTCGATCCGAGCGTGAGGGTCGCGCGTCACGGACCGCTCGACTCCGTCGAAGCGCGCTCGCCGGTAACGCTCGAGGAGCTTCTCGTCCTCGCGCGCGAGCTGGGTCGCCGCCTCGGCCACGACCCTCGCGTGAGCGTCTCGCGTGATGCGGCGCTCCTCGAGGAGGAGGTCGCCGAGCGTGCGCGTGTAGCGCTCCGTCTCGAGCCGTGCCTTGAGGCGCTTCAGGTCCTGGAGGCCGACGAGCCGAGACTGCTCGATGATCGCGGCATAGAGGGCCTCGCGGCGCACGCGCCCGTAGAGCGCGACGTAGCGGCGGACCTTCTCGACGCGCGCCGGGGAGAGGAAGCCGTTCCTCGCGTAGCTCGCGACGAGGTCCATGGAGCCGGGGACGACGTCATGCCCGAGGAGGTCCGCTCGCGCGGCCGCGGCGCCGTGCCAGCCGAGCTGGACGAGCAACTTCGCGGCGATGATGTCCTCGATCGCGACGCCCATCGGGCGCTCACGATACCAAGTCCGGTCCTCGTCCCGAAGGCTTCGCGAGCACTCCCGTCGCGAGGAAAGCGCGCTTCGCGCGGGCGTTCCAGAGGCGCCCTCTCACGAAGAGCGCGACGAGGACGAGGAGGCCCGCGATCTCTCCTCCGCCGACCCACGGGTCGAGGAGGTGGCGGAGCGTCTGCTCGTCCGTCCACGGCACGTCGAACGAGAAGCCCTGGAAGGGCCAGAACAGCGTGTGCGTGTCTCTCATCCACATCCGGTCCAGGGCGAGGTGAAGCCCGTAAGCCAGGATCCAGGGCCAGCTCTTCTTCCTCTTCCAGAGAAAGACGACGAGCGAGAAGACCGCCGACGCGGACAGCGAGTGCCCGATCGTCCGCGTCCACCCGTTCGTGAAGCCCGGAAGGAGGAGGTCGAGCGGCTTGTCGAGGAGGTCCGGGAGGAGCGCGAAGATCGGCACGAAGCGGAGGTCCGCCTCGCGGTCGATCGCGTGGACGGCGCCGCAGGTCAAGCCGACATGGCCGAGGATGAACACGCGCCCTCTCGTGGATCCGTCGATGCGACTCCCGAGAGACTATCGTCGCTCGGGCGCGGGTGCCTGGATTCGTTGTGACCAGGAAACAGAACCGCCCGGGAAAGCTCCCGGGCGGTTCGAAGGATTCCGTTTCTCGAGCGAGAGCTACTTGCTCTGGTCGTGCCTCTTGGAGGCCTCGAGGAGGAAGTTCAGGAGCAGGTTGTCGAGAGCCTGGCCGTCCTCGTCGCTCTTCTGGTGGCCGTAGTGGCTCATCGTGTGGAGGACGCGGCCGCCCTTGGCGCTGCTGGACCACTCGCCCGTCGCGCGGCTCACGCCGCCGCCGGGGCCCGTCTCGGTCTTCGGCTTGTCCGGAGGAGAGCCGCTGCCGATACGGAAGGTCACCGCGACCGCCGTGTTGCCCTTCGTGAGCGAGCCGAGCGTCGCGAGCTCCGCGGCCTCGAGGAGCACGATCACGTTCTGCTGGTCCTTGATCTCGATGATCGGGCTCTCGTCGTCGACCTGCCACTGGTGCTCGAGAGGAGCGGCGACGCTGTCGGGACGCGCGCCCGTCGTGCCGCTTCCGTCGCCTTCCCCGGCCGGCTTCGCTTCTTCCTTCTTCTTCGGCTTCTGCCAGACGCCTCGCATGAGCGGGTGGCTGGTGTTGCCCTTGCCGGGGCTGAGCTTGACGATGATGTGCTGCTCGAAGTGGCCGGCGCTCGATGCCTTCCGGGCCACGTCGAACGCGCGGAGAGGCTTCGACGTGTTGCCCTCGGCGCCGACGCGGGTGTTCGGGTCGTCCTTGTGCTGGCAACCCACCTTCTCGGGCCAGAGCGGCTCGAGCGTCTCGATCAGACCCCAGTCCTCGGTGTAGAGGAAGCCGCCCTGCTTCTCGACCCACACCTTGATCCGGTCGAGCGCGTTCTGCGGGACCGCGTAGGTGACGTTCGTGTGGATCTTGCAGGAGTCGGGGCAACGGCCGAGTTTCACGACCACGTGCGGGAAGTTGTGCTTCGAGATCACGTCCTGCATCTTGTCGTAGTCGTTGTCGTTCGTCTCGGGCTTGCTCTGGGGGCTCTCGGCGGCGAGCACGATCACGTGCTTCGGGAGCTGCTTCTTGAGCATCGCCGTGTCGCGGTCGCGCGGGCCGGTGACGCCTTCGCCCGTCTGCTTCCTCTCGGGGACGCCCTTCGCCTTCTGTTCCTTCCACCAGCCTTCCCAGTTGAGGACGTCGCCCTTGTCCTCGCCCATGATGATCGCGAGCGCCGTCTGGAGGCGCTGGCGGAGCTGCGGGTCGCCCTTGTCCTCGCGGCGCAGCGCGACGATCAAGGCGTCGACCGAGTCGACCGTCCGGCACTGCGCGAGCTGGTCCGCGCACATGAGCTGGAGGTCGTACTTGCCCTTCTCCAGGATGTAAGCGAGGGGCGTCGCGACGTAGTTCGAGGTGTTGTTCTGGAGACGGAAGAGGAGGTCGCGCGAGAGGCCGTTCTTCTCGCCCGACTTGTCCACGATGAACTTGCCGAGCGTGTCGAGCGGAACGTGGCCCTGCATGCCCGCGGCGCTACCGGTGAGCTGGTAATAGAGGACCTTGTCCTCCGCCTTCGAGGCGAGGTTCACGAGGATGTTGAGCGAGTCCTTCGAGTTGTCCTCGACCAGCTCCTCGCAAGCAACGCGGACCCGGTCGTAGAGCCTTTCTTTGTCGTTCGGTCCGGCCGTGGCGAGCTCTTTGATCGCCTGGTTGAGCTCTTTCTCCGCCCTGGCGCGGTCGGCGGCGTGAACGACGCCGACGAGCAAAACCGCGAGGGCGGCCGAGAGCGCGTACCGCGCGAGCCTCATGTCCTTCTCCTTCGAGTCGTCGGACGATACCCATCGGCCGGAACTCGCCCCTCGCCATCGTTGCCCGCGGAGATGAATACCTGCTCGGCAAGGCGCATCTCACCCGAGGGCCGCGAGGCGCCATCCAAGAGACGCGACAACTCCGGCGGCGTTAACACGCGCGGTGCGAGACGTCCGCGATGCTCGCCGCCCGCGGGAGCGAGCCGAGGTTCGGAAAAACAGAACCGCCCGGGAAAGCTCCCGGGCGGTTCGAAGGATTCCGTTTCTCGAGCGAGAGCTACTTGCTCTGGTCGTGCCTC
>JACQDU010000618.1 GCA_016200955.1 bacterium | reverse complement strand
TCGAGGACCTGGATCTTCGAGCCCTCGCCCTTGCCGAGGAGGGTCGAGGAGAAGTCGCCGAAGCCGTCGATCGAGAGGAGCGCCGCGTCGTTCCACCCGGACGCGTAGTAAGCGCTCGCGACGTGGGCGAGGTGGTGCGGGATCTCGTCCGTGCGCGGGAGGTCGTCCTTGCGGATCCCGAACTCGCGCGCGAGCACGGCCCGCACGTCGCGGAACTGCGCGACCGCCTGGAGCCGCTTCTGGATCTGCCGCGAGTAAGCGGGCCTTCCCGAGAGGATCTGGAGGATCTCCTCCTTCACGTGCTCGATGGGCTTGGACGCGATCGCGATCGAGCCCACGTCGCGGAGCTCGAGCCCTCCTTGGCGGAGGCAATAGCGAACCGCCTCGATCGGGAACCCGGCGGAGTGCTTGATGCGGTTGAAGCGCTCCTCCTCGGCGGCGGCGACGACGCGCCCGTCCACGACGAGGGCGGCCGCGGCGTCGGCGTGGTAGGCGTTCAGGCCGAGGATCGAGCTCACGCGGGGCCCTCCAGTGATAGCCAGGCGAGCGGAGCGAGCCGCGGTGCAAATCCACGTCTCGGCCTCACCGAAGCCCAGCGCCAAGCCTTGCCGCCATGGCAACACTTGATGAGTGTGTCTTCGCCGTCTTCCGTGCCGCGACAGATTACCAGCCCAGCCAAGAGTTGCACGCGCTTGCTCTCCGCGTGGGGCCGCGGTTAGATGGCACGCACATGGATCTCACCGTCTCTCTCGCCGTCGAGAAGGTCCTCTACCGGCTCGCGATCCTCGAAGGAGGCCGCGTCGCCCTCGCCCGAGCGTTCGTCGAGCTTCCTCTCGCGATCGAGGTCCTCGAGCAGGAGGGCGACAAGGCGGCCGACGGGAGCACGATCTTCAAGGACTCCTTCGGCGACTTCCTCTGCTACGAGTTCCTGGAGCTAAGGAACACGAAGGGCCTCGTCGTCCCGCACGACTGCCCGACCTGCGGCCGCGCCGCGCCCGAGAGCACGCGGCTCCCGGTCCCGGAGGGTCCCGTGGAGCCCGGGAGGCCCGCGATCATCCCGGGTTCTCTCGTCTGCGACGGCTGCTACCGGAAGGTCGCCCGCGCCGCGGGCAGCCCCGACCAGAGCACGCTCGAGAGGATCAAGCATTACTTCAAGGGAGAGGACGAGGAGGACCCGGTCAAGGTCGGCCTCGTCGAGCACGAGATCTTCTATCACGCTCTCCGGCTCGGAGGGCAGGAGCTCACGCACACCGCGATCGCCGCGCAGACCCGGCTCCCGGCCGCTCAGGTCAAGGAGCGGCTCGAGCGCCTCGCGGCGCGGAAGTACATCCGCCAGGGCCTCGTGCCTTCGGGCGACGCGCTCGCGTACCGCTTCCCCCAGGGCCTCACTTACCCGGAGGCGCACTTCCGGCGCTCTCAGGGAGGGCTCTCGTGGGCGGACGAGACGCCGAAGTCGACTCCTCTCAGGAACCTCCTCGGGTCGGGGCTGATCCGCGCGCGGCCGACGGACTCGAAGCCGATCGAGTTCCCTCTCGACGCGGCTCCTGCTCCTCCTGCACCTCCGCCGGCGCCCAAGCTCAACATCAAGGTCAAGGACACCCGCAAGCGAGGGACCCCACGGCCACCGAGCCCCTGAGCCGCGCCGTGACTCGCACTCCTCGTGATGGAAACACCGTGTGCCGTACGGTCGGTTCGGTCGGTTCGTGCGACCTCGCCACTTCAGCAAGTCGAGGCCTTACGAGTTCACGAGTGAGTCTTCGAGCGTCGGCAGAGGTTCGACCGACGACCGAGCTGGACGCGACCCCTTCGATTGCACCCGCGGGGCCTACCCTGCATCCCCCCTCGAGGCTACTCTCCTCCCGTGAATTCCGAGGAAATGATCCTCGCCAGCCTGGCGCTCAAGCTCAACATCATCGTGCCGGAGGAGCTGCCCGCCATCTTGCGCGGCGAGTCCGTCGCGAGCTCCCTCGTCTCGAGAGGGATCGCCGAGAAGGAGGTCGCGGCCCTCGTGGCGCTCCGCGACGCCCAGATCGAGCGGCTCGCGGGGACCTCGACCGGCTCGGTGCTCTTCGTCGCGGACGAGGCCGATCACGTGAGACGCCTCGCCGGCGACCTCGGCCTCTCGCGCGAGGCGGAGAAGGTCCTCGAGGTCGCCGGCGCCCGCCCGAAGACGGAGTCGCGCGAGGCGGCGGAGGCTTCCGCGCAGGCGGCCCTCATGCCTGAGAACCTGCGCTACCAGCTCGGGCCCGTCGTCGGTCGCGGCGGGATCGGCGTCGTGCACACGGCGCGCGACCAGCGGCTCGACCGCGAGGTCGCGATCAAGGTCCTGCGAGAGGGAGCCGACCAGGCGTTCATCGCGCGCTTCGTGCGCGAGGGGCGCCTCACGGGAAGGCTCGAGCATCCGAACATCGTGACCGTGCACGACCTCGGCCGCTTGCAGGACGAGAGGCCGTTCCTCGCCATGAAGTTCATCCGCGGCCGCGACCTGGGAGAGGTGCTCTCGCTGCTGCGGCGCGGCGACGCGGAGGCGAGGAGGAGCTACGGGCGCGTGCGTCTCCTCTCGATCTTCCAGGGAGTCTGCCACGGGATCGCGTACGCGCACGAGCGCGGCGTGATCCACCGCGACCTGAAGCCCCGGAACGTCATGATCGGCGAGCACGGTGAGGTCTCGATCGTGGACTGGGGCCTGGCGAAGATGCTCGGGAGAGACGACGCCGAGCCGGAGGCGAAGCCGCCCGCGGAGAGCAAGGACGGCTCCTCCCGGGACGGGTCCACGAACATCCCGATCGCCCTCCCGTCGACCTCGACCGTCTCGATCCCGCCGAAAGCTCCCAGACCTCCTCCCGAGGAAGCTTCCGGGAAGCCCGCGAGGAAAGGCTCCGAGGACGCGACCGTGCGCCTCGCGGCGAGCCTCCTCCCCGAGACGAACGACGTCCACGTCACGAGAGACGGCGAGATCGTCGGCACGCCGGCCTACATGTCGCCCGAGCAGGCCCGCGGCGAGCGAGAGCTCACGACGGCCGTCGACATCTACGCGCTCGGAGCGATCCTCTACGAGGTCCTCTGCTACCGCCCTCCCTTCGAGGGGAAGAACGCGCTCGAGGTCATCAAGAAGGTCATGGCCGGCGACGCCGCGCCTCCCTCTAAGCGAGGGCGCGGCGAGCCGGAGCCTCCGCCTCCCGCGGTCCCCGAGGAGCTCGAGAAGCTGTGCCTCCAGTGCCTCGACCGCGCGGCCGCGAGCCGGCCCGCGAACGCCGGCGAGGTCTCGCGGCGGATCGAGGAGTACCTCGAGGGCTCGCGCGAGCACGCTCGCCGGCGCGCGCGCGCCGCCGAGCTCGCCTCCGAGGGAGCCGAGCTCCACGCGAGCTACCTCGTCGCCTGCGAGCGGCACCGCTTCCACATCGAGAGGGCGCGCGCGCTGGCACAGGAGCTCGCTCCGTGGAGGCCGATCATCGAGAAGGGCGATGTCTACGCGGCGCTCGCTTCGGCCGCGCGCTTCCTCGACGAATCGGCCGAGGGCTTCCACGCCGCCGTCGCGAGGAGCCAGGAAGCGCTCGCGTTCGATCCCGAGAACGAGAACGCGAAGGCCACGCTCATCTCGCTCTACCTCGCGCGGCTCGCCGACGCCGAGCACCGCGAGGACAAGGTCGACGCCCTCCTGTTCGCGGGCCTCGCGCGGAGGCTCGGGGCGGGCGACGCGGTCCAGGCCCGAGGCAAGGTCTCCCTCGAGACCGAGCCCAAGGGAGCCCGCGTGCGCCTCCACCCGCTCGTCGACGCGGGAGAGCCGATCCTCGACCCGCTCTCTCCCCTCGAGCTCGGCCAGACCCCGCTCGAGCGCGACCTCGACGCGGGGAGCTACCTCCTCGTGATCGAGCGCGAGGGCTTCCGCGACGTCCGTCTCTCGCTCCGCGTGCGGCGCGACGAGGAGACGCGGATCCGCGTGCCGCTCTACACCGAGGCGGAGATCGGCGAGGGCTTCATCTACGTCCCGCCCGGCCCCTACCTCTCGGGCGGAGAGGCCGACACGCTCGGAGAGACGGGGCGCGTCCGGCGCGACGTGCCGGGGTTCTTCGTCTCGCGCGATCCCGTGATCTCCTCCGAGTACGTGCGCTTCCTCGCCGACCTCGCGATCGCGGACCGCGAGGCCGCTCACGGGAGGAGACCTCGCGACGGCATGACCGGGCCGCTCTTCGACGGCGTCGAGGGCCTCCGCTTCCCCCGCCCGCGCGACAAGGGGGGCGAGGGCTACACGTGGGACCCGAAGGCCCCGGTCGTCGGGATCTCGTGGGACGACGCGAACGCTTACCTGAAGTGGCGGTCGGCGCTCGACGAGCGCGTCTACCGCTTGCCCTCCGAGGTCGAGTGGGAGAAGGCGGCGCGCGGCGGCGACGGACGCGCCTACCCCTGGGGCGTGCGCTTCGACGCGGCGCTCGCGAACCTCGCCGGCTCTCGCGAGCAGGGAGCGGGCCTCGCTCCCGTGGACGCCTTCGCGCTCGACCGCTCGCCTTACGGAGTGCGCGGGTGCGCGGGGAACGTGCGCGAGTGGGTGCGCGAGGGCGACGGCTCGCGGGACGAGCACGCCGCTCTCAGGATCACGCGGGGCGGCGCCTGGCACGACCCGCCCGAGGCCGCTCGCGTGACCTTCCGCGACGCGCTCCCGGCGAGGGACGTGGCGAACGGCGTGTCGTTCCGTGCCGTGGCATCGCCTCCCTCGCGCTGACGATCCGCCGACTTCCGCAGGGAGCGCTGTGTCTATCATGCGCTCATGGCTCGCGCGCGTTCGCCGCATCGGCCCTCGCGTGGACGGTCGTCGCCGCGATGGGATGCCCGCGGAGAATCTCCGTGCCGAGCCCCGCGCCCGTGCCCGGGGTCCCGAGCCCGTCGCGCGCAAGACGCACGCGGCTCCTCTCATCGGCATGAACGATCCCGAGGCCGAGGCCGCTCCGCTCGGTCCACCGCGCTCGCACGGGGATCATTGCCGCGACGCCCTCATCCAGAACGACGCGCCGGCGGAGAGCTCGGACGTCCGCTGGACGTACTCGAGCGGCGGCGTCGTCACGTTCGAGCGCTGATCTCCTCTCGCGCCGCCGCGCGTCGTGTAGACTCACCCGGCGAGGAGGCCGCCATGGCCGGCTTCGAGCCGCGCGCGCTGGGGAAGACGGGGAGGATCGTGGGCCCGCTCGGGCTCGCGTCGAGCTACGGCGTGAGCGAGAAGGGCGTCGAGGCCGGCTTCGAGCGAGGCGTGCGGTACTTCTACTGGGGCTCGATGCGCTGGGCCGGATTCGGGCGAGGGCTCGCGACGGTCTGCAAGAAGGCGCGCGACGAGGCGGTCGTCGTGATCCAGTCCTACACGCGGATCGGCATGCTCCTCGGCCTGAGCGTGAGGCGAGCTCTCAGGAAGATCGGGACGGACCACGCGGACGTTCTCCTCCTCGGGTGGTGGAACAGGTCGCCGCCCCAGCGGATCCTCGACGCCGCGCGCCGCCTCCAGGACAAGGGGACCGTCAAGCACATCGCTCTCTCGACGCACAACCGCTCGCTCGTGCCCGAGATCTCGAGCGGCTCTCCTTACGAGGTCATCCACCTCCGCTACAACGCGACGCATCGAGGGGCGGAGAAGGAGATCTTCCCTCACATCCCCGAGGCTCGCGATTCTCGCTCGGGGATCGTCGCGTTCACGGCGACCCGCTGGGGCCACCTGCTCTCGCGGCCCGACGGGCTTCCCGGGGACGTGCCCGTGCCGACCGCGGGAGACTGCTATCGCTTCTGCCTCACCGCGCGGCACGTGGACGTCGTGCTCTGCGGGGCGAGGAACGAGACCGACGTGAACCAGGCGCTCGACGGGCTCGAGAAAGGGCCCATGAGCGCGTCCGAGCTCGCCTGGATGCAGAGAGTCGGCGACGCCGTGCGCTCGAACGTCACGAGGATCCGGGACAACTGACCGCGCCCACCCCTCGGGTTTTCACCGCGGCTCGCTGCCGCTCGCCTGGGCGGCCTCCCGGGCCTTTTACATTTTCGAGACGCACGTTTCCGTGACGGTCTCGCGTACCTCACCTAGCGACGCCGTGTCCGGCGCGTCCGGGCCCACGTCGGGGTCTCGGGAGGGTGAGGCGGTCGCGTGCCCGCGCGCACGGACCGTCGGGGAAGGGTTTCCATGAGCACGGAGAGCGAAGGGCTCAGGGAAGAGAAGCTCTCGGTCCGCTGCGTGTGCGGGAAGACGAACGAGGTCCGGGTCGCGGACGCCGAGACGTCGAAGCCGAAGTGCGCGGCGTGCGGCGTGCG
>JACQDU010000603.1 GCA_016200955.1 bacterium | reverse complement strand
GTCGAGCTCGATCGCCCGGGTGAGGTCGGCCACGGCGCCGGCGAGGTCTCCCGTGGCGACCCGGAGCGCCCCGCGGCGGAGGAAGGCGTCGTGCGAGCTCCCGTCGAGCTCGATCGCCCGGGTGAGGTCGGCGATCGACCCCTCGCTGTCGTGCGCGCGGCTCCGGGCGGCCGCGCGGAGGAGGAAGTCCTCGGCGGTCTTGGGATCCGCGGGGACCTCGATGGGCTTGGGCGGCGAGGCTCGATCGACGGCGGCGCGGATGCGCGGCAGGCGATACCACGTCCTCGCGAAGTGCGGGCTCGCCCTCACCAGCCGCGCCGACTCGGCGTCGCCGAGCCGGACGAGAGCGACGGCCGCCCGCTCGGCCCGGCGCTCGTCGGCCTCCGCGCGGAGGTAGCGGGCGAGGGCGTCCCGGGCGGTCTCCTGCTGGCCCAGGCGTCCGAGCGCCTCGCAGGCGAGCTTGGCGAGCTCGATGCGAGCGGGGCCGAGCTTGTCTCCCTGGGCGTCGGCGACGAGCCGCTGGATCACGGGCGGCGCCTTGCCGCTCGGATAAGCGCGGACGTGGCGGTCGACGATCCGCTTCCCCGCGCTCTCGAGGAGCGACGCGAGCTCGGGCTCGAGCTTGTTCCCCGGCTCGAGCGCGAGCGAGCGCTCGAGGGCCGCGCGCAGGCCCGCGAGACGCGGCGCGCCGGCGCGCTCCTCGTCCTGGTCGGGCACCTCGGCGGCGAGGTAGACGCCTCGCTTCGCGTCCTCGAGGAGCCGCGTCGCCTCGTCGAGCGTCTCGGAGAGACGGCTCACGGTCTCGGGCTCGCTCAGGCGCACGAGCGTGAACAGGGCGTCGTCGTGATCGTAGGTCTCCGAGCGGGAGAGGACCTGTGCGATCGTCGCCTCGACCGTCGCCCGGTGAGCGTCCTTGAGCGCGCGGCGCCTAGTCGCGACCGTCGCGAGGGCCCCCCTCGCGGCGTCGTCGTCCACCGAGAGCGCGAGGGCGTCCTCGAAGGCGCTCGCGGCGACGCTCCACTGCTCGAGCTTCTCGGCGGCCTCGCCGAGCGAGAGGGCGGTCCTCCAGGCGCCCTCGCGCGCCGCGGCGTCCTCCGGGACGAGCGAGACGAGCCGGAGCCCCGAGCGCAGCGCGGTGAGGCCTCTCCCGAGGACCTCGTCGGGGTTCGCGGGCCCCGCTCCTCCCTCGAGGACGCGCGAGAAGTCGTCGCGAGAGGAGGCCGCGTCGAGCCTCGCCGTGTCCACGAGCCTCCTCCGCTCCGTGCGCGCGGAGGTCTCGCGGACGACGACGAGCCCCAGGGCGAGGGCCAGGGCGAGGGCCCCGAGCGCCGTCACGAGCTTGTTCCTCTGCGCACGCCGCGCCAGGCGCGAGAGAAGGCCGATCGGGCGCGCGACGATCGGCTCTCCGCGGAGGTGACGGTCGAGGTCATCCGCGAGAGCCGCCGCGCTCTCGTAGCGCCGCGCCGGCTCCTTCTCGAGGCAACGCATGGAGATCGTGTCGAGGTCTCCCGCCGCGCGCCGGTTGAGCGAGCCCGGCGGGACCGGAGGGCGCGTGAGGACGGAGATCACGACGTTGAGCTCGCTCTGTCCCGAGAAGGGCGGCTTCCCCGTGAGGACGTGGTAGAGGGTCGCTCCGAGCGAGTAGACGTCGCTCCTCTCGTCCGCCCCGAGGCCGTCCGCCTGCTCGGGCGACATGTAAGCCGGAGTCCCCATGCGGACTCCCGTGCGCGTGAGGCGCGCTCCCGCTCCGCGGAGGCTCGCGAGGCCGAAGTCCAGCACGAAGGGGTTGTCTCTCGCGTCGACGAGGACGTTCGCCGGCTTGAGGTCGCGGTGCACGACTCCTTGCTCGTGCGCGTGGTGGACGGCGCGCGCGACGTCCCGGACGACCTCCACGGCTCGCGTGAGCGAGATCTTCTCGCGCCCTTCCTTCGGCTCGAGGCGCCGATCGAGCGTGCTCCCGACGATGAAGTCCATCGAGATGTAGTGAGTGCCCGAGACCTCCCCCGCCTCGTGAACGGAGACGATGTTCGGGTGGCGGAGGCGCGCGACGGCCTCCGCCTCGCGGCGGAACCGCTTGACCGCGTCCTCGGGCGCTCCGGCTCCCGGGAGGATCGTCTTCAAGGCCACGACGCGCCGGAGGCGTTCGTCGAAGGCGCGGTGGACGACTCCCATGGCTCCCCGTCCGAGCTCTTCCAGGAGGACGAAGGGGCCGAACGCTCGCGCCGGGTCCTTCCTCGCCCGGGCGACCTCGAGCTCGAGCTCCGGGCTCGTGCGCGGCTCGCCGCTCTCGCCCGGCCCGACGGCCTCGAGACGGCTCGACGACCCCCGCGGCCACGCCGGAGGAGCCGTGGGAGAGATCCGCGTCGCCATCTCGGGATCGCTCGCCGCCGCCGGGGCCGGCGGCTCAGCGAAGGCCGGGACGCGCTCCGAGGGCACGAGGAGCGCCTGTCCTCCCGCGAGAGGAGCCTGGACGGAACGGCGGCAGGCGGGACAGCGACCCCAGCGGCCGAGATCGGCGCGTGCGACGGGGATCCTATGGCCGCAGCTCGGACACGGAAAAGCGACCGGCATGACCGCCCTCCCGAGCTTAGCCTTCGCGGGAGCGCCGCGCATCGGTCGCTCTCCCGCCGGCGCCAGCGTAAGATCGCGCTCGCCCCAAGGAGGCCCGGGTGACTCTCCTCGACTACCGCGCTTATCCGGTGCTCGTCGTGGACGACGAGCCGGACAACCTCGAGGTCTTCCGGCTGAACCTGCGTCGCGAGTTCGACCTCAAGCTGGCGAAGTCGGGGGACGAGGCGCTCGCTCTCATGAAGACGGTCGATCCGGGCGTCATCGTGACGGACCAGCGCATGCCGGGGCTCACGGGGATCGAGCTCCTCGTCCAGACGAAGAAGCTCCGGCCTCAGGCCGTGCGGATGATCGTCACGGCTTACACGGATGCCGACGTCCTCCTCCGGGCGATCAACGAGGGAGGGATCGAGCGCTACCTCGTGAAGCCCTTCCGGCTCGAGGAGGTCAGGAATGCTCTGAGGAGCGGCCTCGAACGCTTCCACCTCGAGCGCGAGAACGCTCGCCTCATGGAGGAGCTCAGGGCCCAGAACGCTTACCTGGAAGACGAGGTCAAGCGAGGCGAGCGCTACGACTGGGGTCGCGTGAAGGGCTCCCAGGGAGGTCTCGCGGAGGTCGTCTCCCAGGTCGAGAAGGTCGCCCAGACCCGCTCGACCGTCCTGATCCGGGGAGAAACGGGGACGGGGAAGGAGCTGATCGCCCGCGCGATCCACGAGGCGAGCCCGCGCCGCTCGAAGCCTCTCATCAAGGTCAACTGCGCGGCGCTCCCCGAGACCCTCCTCGAGAGCGAGCTGTTCGGCCACGAGAAGGGGGCCTTCACGGGAGCGGAGAAGCGCCGCCTCGGGCGCTTCGAGCTGGCCCACGAGGGCACGATCTTCCTGGACGAGATCGGCGACGTGAGCATGGCCATGCAGGCCAAGCTCCTCCGGGTCCTCCAGGAGCGGGAGTTCGAGCGGGTCGGCGGGAGCGAGACCGTCAAGGTGGACGTGCGCGTCGTCTCCGCCACGCACAAGAACCTCGAGGAGCTCGTGAAGAAGGGGACCTTCCGCGAGGACCTCTACTTCCGGCTCGCCGTCTTCCCGCTCGAGCTGCCTCCCTTGCGGAAGCGCCGCGACGATATCCCGGAGCTCGGGAGGTTCTTTCTCTTGCGGTATGCGCGGGAGGCGGGGAAGCCGCACCTCCAGGACTTCTCCGCGGACGCGATCGCTCGGCTCGTCTCTTATCCGTGGCCGGGGAACGTCCGGGAGCTCGAGAACGTGCTCGAGCGGGCCGTGATCCTGGCTTCGGGGGAGACGATCACGGGGGCCGACCTGCGGTTTCTCGACGCTCAGCTCCTCGTGCGCGGGCCGGAGAAGGTGGAGCTCTCGCAGGCTCCTTCTCAGGATGCTCCCTTGCCGGATGTCCTGGAGAAGCTCGAGCGGGAGGAGCTGATCCGGGCCATGGATGCTTCGCAGGGGTCGAAGGCGAAGGCGGCGAGGGCTCTCGGGGTGAATCGGTCGACGCTCTATTACCGGCTGCGGAAGCACGGGCTGGCGGAGAGGTACGGGTTGCCGGCGGTCGAGGGGG
>JACQDU010000602.1 GCA_016200955.1 bacterium | reverse complement strand
TCACGAGGAGTCGTGGAAGAAAATCAAGGGGATCGGCGCCGGCAGCTCGACGCGGCTCCACGAGAGCCCCGCTCTCGTCGGCGGAGCGAACGTCTACACGATCTCCCAGGGCAAGCTCGCCTCGATCGAGACGCGCACGTTCGACGCGAAGACGGGCCGCTACACCGGGAGGAGACCCCTCGGATCGGCGTGAGCCCGCCCTTCGACTTCGGCCGCGCTCGCGCGGCCTGCGCTCAGGGCGATCAGGAATCGGACGGTTGACAGCGACGGCCCGCGCCGCGAGAATGCGCTTACTTAGGGTACGAACGATTGTCGAGCCACGACGCCTCGAGCACGCCGCAGAAGCGCGATATCGCCGACAGGATCCTCGAGGGCATGATCCGCGTCTTCTACGGAGCGCGGCAGCACAGCCAGTCGCTCAAGCTCCGCTACGGGATCACGGCGGCCCAGCTCCAGCTGCTCAAGCTCCTAGAGAAGCAGGGCGACCTCACGCACTCGGACCTCTCGGACCGCCTCTACCTGCGCGGGAGCACGGTGACCGGGATCATCGACCGCCTCGAGCGCCGCGCCTTCGTGAAGCGGAGGCGCTCGCGGTCCGACCGGAGGCTCGTGCGCGTGGGCCTCGCCGAGGCCGGGAAGAAGCTCCTCGAGAGCATCCCGCGCGGCCAGTCGAAGTTCGGCGCCTTGCGCCACTTCGTGCGCGAGCTGCCGCAGGACGAGGCCTCGCATTTCGCGACGACGCTCGAGAAGATCGCCGAGTTCATGGGAGCGCCCGCCCGAGCGAACGGCGATTCTTCCTCCGCGGAGGGCGACCCGCTCCTGGAGCTCGATCAATGAGGCTCGATCCATGAGACACCCGGAGGCGCCATGACGATCTCGTTCGACCTGGGAGACGACCTGAAAGACATCGTCGAGATGGTCCACAAGCTCGCGTCCGAGGAGATCCGTCCTCGCATGCGCGAGTTCGAGCACGAGGGCGGGCTCCCCGAGGACCTCTTGAAACAGCTCCACGGGCTCGGCCTCACGACGCTCTCGCTCCCGGCGGAGCTCGGAGGTCCCGGGCTCGACCTGCGCTCGTCGGCGGTGCTCCAAGAGGAGCTCGCCTGGGGCGACGTGGGCGTCGCGATCGCTCTCTCGGGCCCTCGCTCCGCGGGAGCGGCGATCTCCATGCTCGGAGACACGTCCCAGAAGGAGCGCTTCCTGAAGCCGTTCGCCGCGGACGACGCGTTCGGGAAGCGAGGCGCCGTCGCGCTCGTCGAGGGACCGTTCGGGCTCTCTCCCGACGCGGTCGAGACGACGGCACGGCGCGTCGGCGACGAGTACGTGCTCGACGGGAAGAAGCGCTACGTGCTCAACGCCGCGGAGGCCGACTTGACCGTCGTGCTCGCGCGCGACCTCTCCTCCCAGGACACGAGTCTCTGGAACCGGCTCGCTTTCTTCGTCGTCGAGGGAAGGCCCGCGGGCCTGATAGCCGGCGAGCGCCACCGGACGCTCGGGCTCAACACGGGCCGCTACGCGAACCTCTCGCTCGAGGGAGTCCGCGTCCCCGAGAAGAACCGCCTCAAGGGAAGAGGAGACGGCCGCCGCGACGTGCTCGAGGTGGTCGCGCGGAAGCGCGTCCTCGATGCCGCTCGCCTCGTCGGCTGCTCGCGCGCCGCGAGCGAGTACGCCTTCAAGTACTCGACGGAGAGGCACGCTTTCGGGAAGCCCCTCTTCGAGCACCAGGCGCTCGCCTTCATGATGGCCGACATGGCGACCAAGCTGGAAGCCACGCGCTGGCTCGTCTGGCGCGCGGCGTGGTCCTTCGACAGCGCGGGGCCGGGCTACGCGGCGAACGCGATCCACGAGGCCGCGGTCGCCTTCCGCCACGCCGCCGACCTCGCGGTCGAGGTCACGACCGACGCCGTCCAGATCCTGGGAGGCCACGGCTACATCCAGGACCACCCGGTCGAGAAGTGGATGCGCGACGCGCGCTGCCTCGGGCTCGTGGACGGCCTCTCGGTGGACGACGACGCGACGATCGCGGAAGGGGTGCTCGCGTGATCGACTTCGAGCTCACTCCGAAGATGAAAGCCGCTCGCGACATGGTCCACATGTTCGCGGAAACCTACGTGCGCCCCTACGCGATCCAGGCGGACCGCGAGGGCGCGGTCCCGCAGCCCTTCCTCGATGCCTGCAAGCAGTTCGGCCTCGGCCTCGGATCGCTCCCCGACGAGAAGGGCGGCGCGATCGATGGCGAGGGAGGCCCCGGCGGCGCG
>JACQDU010000610.1 GCA_016200955.1 bacterium | reverse complement strand
CGGCGGCCATGGCTTCCTGGACGCCGTCGTCGGTCTCGGCGGGGAAGGCTCTCTCGAGCGCCAAGAGCGCGGCATCGCGGCTCGCGGGAGAGGCGGAGCCGAGCGCGTCCGCGGCGCCCTTCCTCACCTCGGCGTCGCCGTCCGCGAGGAGGGCGCCGAGCCGCGGCTCCGTGCTCTCGTCGGGAGCTTCTCCCAGGAAGAAAGCGAGCGCGCGGAGGCGCGCGGCGCGGGAGCCGTCCTCCGCCACGGCCAGGAGCAGCGAGAGCGCCGCCGCCCGCACGTCCTCGTCGAGCCCCGGCGTCGAGGCGAGGAGCGCGAGGCGCCTCACGTCGCCCTCGCCGAGCGCCGCCGGGTCGATCGAGTCGAGCGCGCTCGCGCGGTCGTTGGCCGCCGCCCCCGCATCGAGCGCGACCGGGAGGGCCGTGACCGCCTCCGGTGGCTTCGTGCTCGGGGAAGCCGCGGGCTGCCGCGCGGGCCTCGCCTGGGGGCGCGGCGGGCGAGCGCGCCGCGCGGTCGTGGGAGCCGGCGCTCTCTCGGGCGCGCGCTCGCGGGGCATGGTGACGATGACGAGCGCGAAACCCGCGGCGCAGACGGCTCCCGTGACGATCCTCGCGTTCACGTCCGACCCGCGCTCGATTGTAGCTCGTCTCCCGTCGATCTCACGCGCCGATGGGAGCGCGAGAAAGCGAGCCGGAGGGCGGCGAGGTACGATCGTGCCATGCCACTCGTCCCCGAGCGCGAGCCGAGCGCGAGCACGTGGCCTCCTCGGCCGCGCGAGGTCGTTCTCGCCTGCCTCCTCCTCGCGGCGCTCTTCGTCCTCTCGCACTCCCGGTCGCTGCCGCCTGGAAAGGTCCTCTCGGCTGAGGACATCGTGCTCCACGGCCTCCCGTTCTCGAAGGAGGCGGCGCCCGAGCACGCGCGAGCGCAGAACGAGGCTCTCTGGGACCAGACGCTCGCTTACGCGCCCTGGTTCGTGCTCGCGAGCAAGGAGCTCCGCGACGGGCGGTTCCCTCTCTGGAATCCGCACGCGGGGTGCGGGACCGTCCTCGCGGCGAACGACCAGTCGGAGGTCTTCCTCCCGCCCATGCTCGCCGCGCTTCTCCTCGGGCCGGCGTGGGGACTCTTCCTCCTCGCGCTCGCGAAGCACGTCGCCGCCGGTCTCGGAGCGCACCTGTTCCTCCGAGCGCGCGGGCTCGGGATCCACGCGGGCCTCGCGGCGGGCGTCGCGTGGGCCTTCTCCGGCCCGTTCGTCGTCTGGGAGGGTTACCCGGTGAGCACGGTCGCCGCGTGCCTCGGCTGGGCGCTGCTCGCGGTCGAGCGCTCGGCGCAGGTCGGGAGAGGAGCGTGGCCGAGCGGCGCGCTCGCGCTCGCGGTCGCGGCGGGGCTCCTCTCGGGGTTCGTGCAGACGTTCTTCCACTGCGCCCTCGCGGTCGCGATCTACGCCCTCGCTCGCGCGTGGCAGGTTTCACGAGAGAAAGACAACCGAGAGGCGGCGTTCTTCCTCGCCCGCCTCGCTCTCGGGAGCGCGCTCGGCGTCTTCCTCGCGGCGCCGCACGTCTTGCTCTTCCTGGGCGAGCTCCTGAGGAGCGAGGCGCTCGCGCGCCGCAGGGAGCACTCGGTCCAGGCCGACGTCCCGCTTCGCTTCCTCGCCCAGCTCTTCTTCATCGACATGGAGGGCAGCCCGCGCGACGGGAGCTTCTACGCGAGCGCCCGCACCGGCAGCTACATCGAGCTCACGGAAGGAAGCATCGGCGCCGCCGGCCTGCTCCTCGCGTTCGTCGCCGCGTTCTCTTCCCGTCGCGAGGGCCCGACGCGCCTCGCACACGGAGCGCTCATTCTCGCGTGGCTCGGCCTCGGTCTCGTCCACGGAGGGGGCCTCGTGAAGATCGGGCTCGTGCTGCCGTTCTCGCTCGCGAGGAACTACCGGCTCGCCGTTCCGGTCGCGTTCGGGCTCGCGGTCGCGGCGGGATGCGGCGTCGATCTCCTCCTGCGAAGCCGGGCCTCGCTCGGGCGCGCCGTCGCGGGCTACGGGGTCGCGCTCCTGGCCGCTCTCGTGACGGTGTGGCTCGCGCGGGACGCGGCATCGGTCCAGGAGCCGCTCGCGGGGAAGGTCGACGCGCTCGCCCGGCCGTTCCGCGGGCCCGAGCTCTCTCTCGGAGCGCCGATCCTCGCCGCGCTCGCGGCGCTGTCGGTGGCGTGGGCGCAGTCGCGGCGAGCGTTCCCGAGAGTCGCGGGAGGAGCGCTCCTCGTCCTCGTCATCGCGATCGAGCAGGCGCTCATCTTCGCGTGGGACTGGAACCCGGGCGTCAAGGCCGAGCGCTTCTTCCCCGAGAGCGCGACCATGAACGCGCTCAAGGCGAGCCCGGAGGGAGACCGGCCTCGCACGCTCGCTCTCGGGGACCTGCGCGCGCTCCCGCCGAACGTGCCCACGGCCTACGGGGTGGACGCCGTCTCTCGCTACGACGTGCTCGGGAGCCTCGCGTTCAAGCCGCTCCGCGACGCTCTCGGGAAGACGAGCGACCCCGACCTCGAGTGCTTCCAGACGTTCTCGCCCAAGATCGCGCGTCTCCTGGGAGTCCGCTACGTGCTCGTGGGAGCCCCGACGACGGATCCGCGCGTCCTGTGGCAGGAGCCCGCGCCGCGCGGACCGGGCGAGGGTTTCGGGATCGCCCCTCTCTCGAGCGACTCCTGTCAAGGCGAGACCTTCGCCGTCGAGAGCGACGACCTGACGCAGGTGCAGGTCCACGCGCACCTCGCGTGGACCGAGCACGCGAAGATCGAGCTCGTCGTGAGCGCGCTCGTCGAGTCGGGCCTCGAGGAGCTCCAGCGGAAGACCGCCCCGTGCGAGCGCCGGAGCCCCAAGGTGTGGAGCGCGCTCTTCGTGCTCGACCCGATCCCCGGGAAGAGGACGCTCGCGATCCAGTTCCGTCGCGCGGACGAGGGACCCGGACGCGTGTCCCTCTACTTCTACGCGAACCAGCGCGAGTGGGTCCGTCGCTTCGACGGGCGCGCCCAGGCGCCGGGCGCGCTCGCGTGCTCGGTGGCGTCCACGAGCCCGATAGCGTCGATCTACACGGCGCTCCCGCTCAAGACGACGGTCCTCGAGGACAGGGAGACGCTCCCTCGCGTGCGCTGGACGTGCGGCGCGCGCGTCGTTCCTTCCGTCGAAGCGGCCGTCTCGGCTCTCAGGGAGCCGGGGCACGACCCGCGGGCGAGCGTCGTGCTCCTCGCGGACGAGGCTCCCTCCGGTGCCGGGTCGTCTCCGGTGAAGGAGCGAGGAGAGGCGCGGATCGCGCGCTACGGGGCGAGCGAGGTCGAGGTCTCCGTGAAGGCGCCCGGCCCGGGTTACGTGGTCCTCGCCGACGCATGGCACCCCGACTGGAAGGTCACGGTGGACGGCGCTCCCGCGAAGCTCCTCCGAGGCGACGCGGCGCTCCGTGCCGTGGCGCTCCCGGCGGGAGAGCACCTCGTGCGCTTCCGCTACGCGCCGGCGGCGCTCCCGCTCGGAGTCGCTCTCGCGACGTTCGCTCTCGTCGTCGTTCTCCTCGGCCCGATCTTCCGGAACGCTCGAGCGGCGCCTCGAAGGTAGGCCGTTGCGCGCTCGACGGACCGCGCGCACACTCATGTGAGTCGTGGAGAGAGATCGCGGTGGACGACTTCCGCTATGAGAACGGGACGCTCAAGGCCGAGGGAGTGGACCTGGAGGAGCTCGCGCGCGCCCACGGGACGCCGCTCTACGTCTACTCGGCGGCGACGCTCCTCGACCACTACCGGAAGGTCCGTGACGCGTTCGCGCCGCTCGGAGGCTGGGTCGCTTACTCCCTCAAGGCGTGCTCGAACCTCTCGATCCTCCGGCTCCTCGCGCGCGAGGGAGCGGGCTTCGACGTCGTCTCCGGCGGAGAGCTCGTCCGCGTGCGCGAGGCCGGCGGCTCCCCGGCCCGCACGGTCTTCGCGGGAGTCGGGAAGACCGACGACGAGCTCGAGCTCGCTCTCGCTCTCGGCGTGCATCACCTGAACGTCGAGAGCAGGGAGGAGCTCGAGCGGCTCGACAAGCTCGCCGGGATCCACGGCCTCGTCGCCCGCGCGGCTCTCAGGATCAACCCCGACGTGGACCCGAAGACTCACCGTTACATCACGACGGGGAAGAAGGAGAACAAGTTCGGCGTCGACCTCGCGACGGCGCGCGAGATCTTCGCCGAGCGCTCGTGCTTCGCTCACGTGGACCTCAAGGGAGTCCACATGCACATAGGCTCCCAGCTCACGGAAGTCGCGCCCTTCAAGGAAGCCGTCGAGAGGGTCGTGGCCTTCGCCGACGATCAGAGGCGCGCGGGAGTCGACCTCTCGTGGCTGAACCTCGGGGGCGGGTTCGGGATCTGGTACTCCGACCGCGCGGCGCGCCCGGTGCTCGAGTTCGCTCAGGCGGCGGCGCCGTTCCTCGAGGGAAAGCGCTACGAGGTGATCGTCGAGCCCGGCCGCTTCGTAGCGGGGAACGCGGGCGTCCTCCTCGCGCGCGTGATCGACGTGAAGCGGACCGCGGGGAGGCGCTTCGTGATCGTGGACGCGGGCATGACCGAGCTCATCCGGCCGTCTCTCTACAAGAGCTACCACCGGGTGTGGCCGGTCCGCTCGAGCGAGGACCCTCGAGCGCTGGGAGAGAGCGAGAAGCCGGGCCTCGAGCTCGCGGACGTGGTCGGGCCGATCTGCGAGTCCACCGACTTCCTCGCGCTCGATCGGAGCTTGCCCGAGGTCGCGCGAGGCGACCTCCTGTGCATCTTCTCGGCGGGAGCTTACGGTTTCTCCATGAGCTCGAACTACAACACGCGCCCTCGCCCGCCCGAGGTCCTCGTCGAGGGCGAGCGAGCGCGCGTGATCCGCAGGCGCGAGACGGTCGAGGATCTCCTCGGGCCCGAGCGCGTCTGAAACGGTAGACTCCGCCCGTGATCGAGACGCGGCGCCACAGGGTCCTCCGCTACTTGAAGGCGCGGTGGCGCTACATCTCGATCGTGACGCGGGGATTCAAGGCGGAGATCTCGTTCTTCCTG
>JACQDU010000609.1 GCA_016200955.1 bacterium | reverse complement strand
GGCCGGATTCGCGAACGTCACGCACCGCGTCCCCATGATGTCGATCGAGAAGGTCACGACGATCGAGGGCCTCGCCGACTGGGAGAAGGGCCTCGCGCGGATCCTCCCCGGGACGAGCTTCTCCTACGTCTGCGAGCCCAAGGTGGACGGCGTCGCGTGCTCCCTGCGCTACGAGAGGGGCGTCCTCGTCCTCGCCGCGACGCGCGGCGACGGCGTCCGGGGAGACGACATCACGGCCAACGCCCGCACGGTGAGGAACGTCCCGCTCAAGCTGCGCGAGGGGAAGGTCCCGGTGCCCGAGGTCCTCGAGGTCCGGGGCGAGGTCTACTTCGAGCGAGCCGACTTCGAGAAGCTGAACCAGGAGCGCGAGGCCGCGGGCGAAGACCTCTTCCAGAACGCGCGCAACACGGCGGCCGGGACGCTCAAGCAGCTCGACCCCGCGCTCGTCGCGACGCGGAAGCTCAAGTTCGTCTCCTACGGCGCGGGCGAGACGAAGGGCTTCCTGGTCGAGACGGTCGCCGCGTTCGTCTCCTCTTGCCGCGAGCTCGGCCTTCCCACGAACCCGCTCTCGACCCGCGTCGCGGGGATCGAGGGAGTCGTCGAATACGTGAAGGACTTCGAGGAGAGGCGGAAGACCCTGGCTTACGAGACGGACGGAGTCGTCGTGAAGGTGGACGACCGCTCGCTCCACGCGGAGCTCGGGACGACGGCCAAGGCTCCTCGATGGATGGCGGCCTTCAAGTACGAGGCGGAGAAGGCCGTCTCTCGCCTTCTCTCGGTCTCCTACCAGGTCGGGAGGACGGGAGCGGTCACTCCCGTCGCGAACCTCGAGCCCGTGCGCCTCGCCGGCACGACCGTCAAGCGAGCGAGCCTCCACAACTTCGAGGAGGTCGCGCGGAAGGACATAAGAGAGGGCGACTGGGTCCTCGTCGAGAAGGCCGGCGAGATCATTCCCTACGTCCTCGAGTCGCTCAAGGAGAAGAGGACGGGCAAGGAGAAGAAGATCGCCGCCCCCGAGAGGTGCCCCGAGTGCGACTCACCCCTCGAGAGGCGCAAGGAGGGCGAGGTCATCATCCGCTGCCCCTCCTACGAGTGCCCCGAGAAGGTGAAGGGCCTCGCCATCGCCCTCGCCTCGCGCCGGGCGATGGACATAGAGGGCCTCGGCCCCAAGCTCGTCGATCAGCTCTACGAGGAGGAGCTCATCGAGACGATCGCGGACATCTTCACGCTCGACAAGAAACGAGACAGGCTCCTCGGACTCGAGCGCATGGGAGAGAAGTCCGCCGATTCTCTCCTCTCGCAGATCGAGGCGGCGAAGACAAGGCCGCTCGACCGCGTGCTCGTGGCTCTCGGGATCCCTCACGTGGGCGAGACCATCGCCGCGGCCGTCGCCCAGCGTTACTCGTCTCTCGAGGAGATCGGCAAGGCGAGCGCGGAGGACCTCCAGGCGAAGGGCCTCGGTCAGGTCGTCTCCGAGAACATCGCCCTCTGGTTCTCCGACAAGCGCAACAAGGAGCTCGTCGCGCGCCTCCGCGCCGCGGGCTTGAAGCCCTCCGTGAAACCCGCGGCTCCCTCGAGCGGAAAGCTCACGGGGAAGACGTTCGTCGTGACCGGAACTCTCCCCAAGCGCTCGCGGGAGGACGTGAAGGACCTGATCGTGGGCGCCGGCGGGAAGGTGACGGACTCCGTCTCCAAGAACACGAGCTACCTCGTCGCGGGAGAGAAGGCCGGCTCCAAGCTCGAGCGCGCCCAGGCGCTCAACGTGCCGGTGATCTCAGAGGGAGAGCTCGAGAAGATGCTCGGGATCGAGTAGAAGGCCTCGTTTCGGCCGACGCTCACCGGCGCTGGAACGGGGACGTGAGACAGATCTCGAGCTCGCCGTTCCCGAGGTCCGCCTCGACGCGAGAGGAGTCCTCGAACCACACGCTCCCTTGTTCGGACCGCGAGACCCCGAGGTCGCGGTGCCAGGAGAAGCGCGAGAGGTCGTATCAGCGAGGGAGCGAGCGCGATCTCCTCCGCGCCAGGGCGAGCCCGAGCGCGAGGAGCGGCCAGAACGCCGCGGCGCTCCCGCCGGCGTCGGCGAGCGCGCAGCCTCCTCCCTTGGAGGGTGGCGGCGGGGGCGGGGTCGGAGGCTGCGGGTTCGGGGGCGACCCGCCCTTCTTGTCGTCCTGCTTGATCGTGATCTCGCGCTCGGTCTTGTTGAACGGGCCGGCGACGACGGCGTTCGTGTCCGAGCTCATGAGCTCGACCGTCACCTTGTACTTCGCGGCGAAGGGCGGCGAGAGCTTCTCGAACGCCGGCCACCAGGTTCCCAGGAACTTCGTGCGGACCTGTCGCCCGTCGGCGTCGTGGATCGCGTAGTGGACGATCCTGCCCTTGAGCCGGCCGTACTCGTCCATGGGGACGTTCAGGAGGTAGAAGTCGATGAGCAGGGTGTCGGCCTCCTTCTTGGAGGCGTCGTACTCTCCCTTGGGCCGGCTGTAGATGAGCTGCTCGTCCTTGGGGCCCGGGACGATCCCTTCCTTCGTCGGAAGCTCGGCGGGCTTCGTGTTCGCGACGAGGAAGCGGACCTGCGCGCACGCCCCGGCGTTCTTCACCGAGAGGTGGAAGTTCCTCGCAGGGAAGATCGTGAGGAGGTGCCAGCCCTCCGCGATCGGCGAGGCTCCCGCGAGCTTCTGGAGCGTCGTCTTGTGGTCGTAGTCGGGAACGTAAGGCTTGTTGTCGAGGATCAGGTGGCAGTGCTGGAACTTCCCCTTGTCGTCTTTCCCGATCTCGTAGCCCGTGAGCTCGTACTCGACGACCTTCTCGGCGTCCTTCTGCGAGACGACCTCGTCCTCGGCGGGCCACTTGAGCGCGACCTTGGCCTCGGACTTCCCGTCGAGCCCCTGGTACTCCCGGAGCGCGGCGTCGTCTCCGCAGAGGATG
Source organism: bacterium (assembly GCA_016200955.1). GTDB lineage: Bacteria > Planctomycetota > J058 > J058 > JACQDU01 > JACQDU01. Next base: position 4,721 of record JACQDU010000609.1, on the reverse strand, counting down.
TCGACCGTGCCTCCGTTCGCGTGAGCGAGCGCGCAGGGCGTCGGGTCCTTCTTGTCCACGGGCTTCGAGTCCTGCGCGACGCTCGTGAACGCGAGAGCTCCCACGAGCGGGAGAGCCAGAGCCGTGGCGAGAGCGAGCTTCCTCATGGTTCCTCCGTGTGCGGGACGCTTCCGGGGAGACAGACTCAGCCTTCGCCTAAGGCGAACGCGGTGGTGAGACGATTCACTTGGGCCGAAGGCTCTAGTGAATTCGACATCGGCCCGCGAGAGAACGCAAGCGGGGAGGCTTCTTCCCGCCCTTGTAAGGATCGTGCGAGAGCGCTCACAGTTTTTCTCGCGCGACCGTAGTCCTCTTGTGCCTCTCGCCCGGCTTTTGGAACATCCCACGACCTTGGAGGGACGCGTGGCCGAAGAACGCGACGGTGTCTCTCGTAGACAGTTCCTGAAAGGCGTCTCCGCGAGCGCGCTCGGCGCCGCTGCGCTCGCGCGAGCGGGCCTCCCGGCGCTCCGGGCAGAGGATGGCGCGGGCGGGACCACCGGGATCGAGCGGATCCCCGCGAGCGGGGGAAAGCTCGACCTCACGCTCAACGGAAAGGCCGTCTCGCTCGCCTGCGAGCCGAGGACGACGCTCCTCGACCTCCTCCGCCAGCGCCTGGGCGTCACCGGAGCGAAGGACGTCTGCGACCGCGGCGCCTGCGGGGCCTGCACGGTGATCGTGGACGGGAAGCCGGTCGTCTCTTGCATGCTCCTCGCGCACGACTGCTCGGGGAAGAAGGTCGAGACGATCGAGGGGATCGGCTCTCCCGAGAGCCCTCACGCGCTCCAGCGCGAGTTCGCTCGCTGCGACGCTCTCCAGTGCGGCTTCTGCACGCCGGGCATGGTCATGTCGCTCAAGGCCCTCCTCGACCGCGAGAGGACGCCCAGCGTCGAGGCGATCAAGGGAGCCGTCTCGGGCAATATCTGCCGCTGCGGGACCTACCCGAGGGTCTTCGAGGCCGCCCAGTCCGCCGCCCGCTCGATCGGAGGTGGCAAGTGAGCGAGGAGAAGCTCGTTCTCGGCTTCGAGGGCCACACCGTCGAGAAGACCGTCAAGCTCCCCGAAGGCGAGCCGCGGCCCTGGGACCTCACGTCGAAGCTCGAGGTCGTGGGCAAGCACCACCCGCGCGTCGATGGCCTCCTCAAGGCGACCGGGAAGGCGCGTTACACGCACGACGTCCGGCTCCCCGGGATGCTCTGGGGCGTCCTCCTCCGCTCGCCCCACGGAGCGGCTCGCGTGAAGTCGGTCGACCTCACGAAGGCCCTCGCTTCGCCGGGTGTGAAGGCTGCTTTCTCGCTCGAGAAGAGCGAGGTCCGCTTCCACGGAGACGAGGTCGCCGCTCTCTGCGCCGAGACGCTCGACCAGGCGCGCGAGGCCGTCCGCGCGATCAAGGTGGACTACGAGGTCGTCCCGTGCGTCGTCGATGCGACCGACGCCCGGAAGGAAGACGCGCCGCGCGTCTTCGCCAAGCGCGAGAACATCCTGACGAGCCCCATGTCCCAGAAGCGCGGCGATCCCGCGGCGGCGCTCTCGTCGGCGGACAAGGTCGTCAAGGCGACTTACAGGACGCAGGTCCAGACGCACTCCGCGCTCGAGACGCACGGGGTCGTCGCCAGGTGGGAGGACGACGGCTCCCTCACCTGTTATGCATCGACGCAAGGCACGTTCTCCGTGAGAGACGGCCTCACGGCCCAGAAGCTCTGGAAGCTCAAGGCGAGCGAGTGCCGCGTCATCGCCGAGCACGTGGGCGGCGGGTTCGGCGCGAAGTTCGGCCCCGGCGTCGAGGGCGTCGCCGCCGCTCGCCTCGCCAAGGAAGCCAAGGCTCCCGTCTGGCTCATGGTGGACCGGAAGGGCGAGCACCTCTCGTGCGGGAACCGTCCCGACTCCGTGCAGGAGATGCAGGGAGGGATCACGACCGACTGGAAGCTCACGGTGCTCACCGTCTCGAGCTACGGGACGGGCGGCGTCGCCGCGGGCGCCGGCGTCTACAACCCGGGCGACTACTACAAGGTCCCGAACGTCGAGAAGCGCGAGGAGTCCGTCTTCACGAACGCCGGCGGCGCGCGCGCCTTCCGCGCCCCAGGACATCCCCAGGGCTGCTTCGCCCTCGAGCAGATGGTGGACGAGCTCGCGGACGCCATCGGCATGGATCCGCTCGAGGTCCGGCTCAAGAACGACCCGAGCGTCGTCCGGCAGGAGGAGTGGAAGATCGGGGCCGAGCGCATCGGGTGGAAGGAGAAGCGCAACAAGACTCCCGGCCGGGGGGCCGGGGGGGACGGAGCTCCCCCGCGGCCGTACGCCGGGACGGTGCTCCGAGGAGTCGGATGCGCCGCCGCTCGGTGGGGCGGGCACGGCGGACCCGGAGCGACCGTCCTCGTGAAGGTGGACGAGGACGGCTCGGTCGAGGTGCGCTCGGGTGCCCAGGACATAGGCACGGGCACGCGCACGGTGCTCGCGGCGATCGTCGCCGAGGAGCTCGGCCTCGAGGGCCCGGAGGCCGTGAAGGTCTTCCTGGGAGACACGCGCGACCCGGTCGGCCCCGGTTCGGGCGGCTCGAGGACGGCTTCGAGCATCGCTCCCGCCGCTCGCTCGGCCGCCGCTCAGGTGAAGGACGCTTTCTGGGCCGCTCTCAAGAAGGCTCTCATGAAGGTCGCCGACTCTCCCGAGGGACAGATGAAGGGAGGGAAGGTCCTCCTCGACCTGAACTCCGGCCCGAAGTGGATTCCTTTCGCCGAAGCCGTGAAGAAGACGGGGAAGAAAGGCTTCCAGGCCTCGGCCGACCGCCAGGACAACTACAAGGGAGCCGGCTTCCACGAGCAAGGCGTCGCGGGCTGCCAGTTCGCCGAGGTCGAGGTGGACCTCGAGACGGGCAAGATCCGCGTCCTGCGAGTCGTCGCCGTCCAGGACATGGGAACGATCGTGGACGCCCTCACGGCCGAGTCCCAGGTGATCGGCGCGGTGATCCAGGGAGTGAGCTACGCGCTCTTCGAGGAGCGGATCATGGACAGGAGGAGCGGGCGCATGCTCAACGCCGACTTCCTGCACTACAAGATCGCCGCTCCCGCCGATTGCCCCGAGATCGTGCCGATCCTCTTCCCCGTCGCGGCCGGCATGAACAACGTCGGCCTCCTGGGCCTCGGAGAGCCGCCCACGATCCCGACCGCCGCCGCGATCGCGAACGCGTTCGCGAACGCCACGGGCGTGCGCCTGCGCGAGATCCCCATGACCCCCGCGCGCGTCCTCGCCGCGCTCGAAGGCTCCGCGAAGCCGAAGAAGGAGTGGAGGTAAGCCATGAACGCTTTCGACCTCCTGCGGCCCAGGGACATCGAGACGGCGACCAAGGCGCTCAAGGGAGAGAGCCCGCCGGTCGTGAAGGCGGGCGGCATGGACCTCCTCGACCGCATGAAGGAGGGGATCGACCGGCCGGCGGCGCTCCTGGACATCCAGAAGATCGACTCCCTGCGCGGCATCGACGCGACCCAGTCGTCGCTCACGATCGGCGCCCTCGCGACGCTCGCCGAGATCGCGGCGTCGGAGGCCGTGAGGAAGCAGGCGCGCGCGCTCGCGGAAGCCGCCGGCGAGGCCGCGACGCCCCAGGTGAGGAGCGTCGCGACGCTCGGAGGCAACCTCCTGCAGCGCTCGCGGTGCTGGTATTACCGGAGCTCCGACTTCGAGCCGTGCCTCAAGCGAGGGGGCAAGGAGTGCTTCGCCAAGGAGGGGCGCAACAAGATCCACGCGATCTTCGGGACCGAGGCGCCCTGCGTCGCCGTGCATCCTTCGAGCCTCGCTCCCGCGCTCGTCGCTCTGGACGCGACGGTCGGCGTCGTGAGAGAGAAGACTCTCGTGACGAAGCCGATCGCGGATGTCTTCGTCGACGGGACGACGTGCGATCGCGACCACGCGCTCGCTCCCGACGAGCTCCTCGCGAGCGTCTCGATCCCGCTCGGCCGCAGGAGCGCTTACCGGGAATTCCAGGAGCGAGCGACCTACGACTGGGCGCTCGCGTCCTGCGCGGTCTCCTTCGTGTGGAGGGACGGCGTCTGCGCCGAGCCGCGGATCGTCCTCGGAGCCGTCGCTCACCGTCCTGTCCGGCGCGAGGCCGCCGAGGCTCACCTCGCGGGCAAGAAGCTCACGCCGGAGCTCGCGCGAGAAGTCGCGGCGAAGGCGCTCGAGGGAGCGAAGCCGCTCGCCGAGAACGGCTACAAGATCCAGATCGCGCGCGCTCTCGTGATGCGCGCTCTCCTCGCGGCCGCGGGAATGGAGGCGGGCAAGTGAGCGAAGCGAACCGGATCGAGCCCGAAGGGCTCGATCACCGCGGGGGGAGCTCGCGCGAGGCGCGTCGCGACAGCGACGCGACGCGCAATGCGAGCGGGGGGCGCGTAAGCCCCCCATCCGGTGCGACCGAACCCGGCAAGCTCCCTCTCTGCGCTTCGATCCGTGCGAAGGGGTTCTTCGTCTTCACCGAGGAGACGCCGCCTCCCGTCGAGACGGACACCGCGGTCTGGTGGTGCGTGAGGACCATGACGAGCATAGGCCCCGACGGCGAGGCCGTGCACCGGCAGTGCTGCGGCGCCTCTCGCGCTTGCTTCGAGGGGCCCCCGGACTAGATTAGATGGATAGATCGAAGGGCTCGCCAGGCGACGCCGAGCTTCTTCTTCAGGACGTTCTTTGCGCCTTCGCGCCTTT
>JACQDU010000029.1 GCA_016200955.1 bacterium | reverse complement strand
TGAGCCCCTTCCGCTGCCCGATCGTGAACCCGAGGATCCCGTCGTGGCGCCCGAGGACGTTCCCGTCGCGATCGACGTAGTCGCCCGAGCGCCGCGCCGGGTGAGCCGACTCGAGCCGCTCGCGCACGAGCGAGCGGTAGTCTCCTCCCGGCACGAAGCAGACCTCGACGGAGTCCTTCTTCTCCGCGACGCGCTCGAGGCCGATCGCGCGGGCGCGGGCGCGCACCTCGGGCTTCTCGAGGTCGCCGAGCGGGAAGACGCTCCGCGCGAGCTGCTCCTGGGAGAGGACCGCGAGGACGTAGGTCTGGTCCTTCCTGCGGTCCCGCGGCCGCGCGAGGGCGAGCCGTCCCGACGGGAGGCGGCCGACCTTCGCGTAATGGCCGGTCGCGACCTTCTCGGCGCCGACCTTCTCGGCGAAGGAGAGCACGTGGCCGAACTTGAGCGTCCGGTTGCAGAGGACGCACGGGTTCGGCGTGAGGCCGCTCGCGTAGGCGCTCACGAACTGGTCGATCACGGTCCCGAACTCGTCCTTCATGTTGAGCGCGTAGAACGGGATCCCGAGGAGGTCGGCGACGCGCCTCGCGTCGAGCGCGTCCTCGACGGAGCAGCAGCCCTGCTTCTCTCCCGTCGTGCCGCCGGCGACGCCCGAGCGCATGAACAGGCCGATCACGTCCCAGCCCTGCTCCAGCAGGAGGGCGGCCGAGACGCTCGAGTCCACGCCGCCCGAGAGGGCGCACACGATCCGGGGCCTGGTCATGACTTCTTCAAAGGATAACGGATAGCGTTCCGAACGTGCGACGCGGATCGCTCGCGGAGCTTTCGCCGCGGCCGCGCGCCCCCGTGAGGTCCGGCCTCGATGGCGGTGCCTCCGACATCGGGACGACCGATTAGCGTGTGAGCCTGCCCGGCGCGGGCCCCGGGCGCGGTCGCGGAACTTCTCGTCAAATATCAGGCGACTCTCATTGAACCTCTTGGAGGACAAGCTATAGTGTCGTTAAGTCATTGACGTTTTATAAATGATAAGTTAGTTCGGCGGGGCCGGACGGGCGAGCGGGTCGAGCGGGAAGCACACGGCGGAGCTGGTCGGCAGGAACGGGCGGGAAGACTCGGAAGAAGGACGCGAGGCGGGCGGCGTGGTCTCCGGAAAGCCACCCAGGAAGCTCTGGAAGATCGGCGAGCTCGTTCGCCACACGGGGCTGTCGCGTCAGACGATCCACAACTACGTCGTCCTCGGCCTCATCTACGAGGAGGACCGCACCGAGTCCGGCCATCGGCTCTTCTCCGAAGCCGTGTGGAAGCAACTGGCGGAGGTCGAGCGTCTCAAGGCCGGGGGGAAGACCCTCGGCGCGATCGCACGCCTCGCCGCGCGGAAGCGCGCGCGGCAGGCGGGCGACTGAGCGCTCGCCGCGAGGGGGAACCGTGGCGAGGACGGCGAGGGACACGAGGGCGAAGGTCAAGACGAGCAAGGTCCCGGCTCCGGCGCGCGTCGCCGCTCAGGCCGCGGACGCCTCGAGCGACCGGAGCGACCCGATCGACCTCTGGCGCGAGTTCAAGAAGACGCACAGCCAGAGCTCGCGGAACCGCCTCATCGAGCGCTACCTGCCGATCGTGAAGTACACGGCGGAGCGCGTCGCCGCGAAGCTCCCGCAGAACGTCGACGTGGACGACCTCATGTCGGCCGGCGTCTTCGGGCTCATGGACGCGATCGACGGGTTCTGCTCCCAGCGAGTGCGGGGCGCCATGCTCGACGAGCTCCGCGCCTGCGACTGGGTCCCGCGACTCGTCCGCACGAAGGCGACGCAGCTCGAGCACACGCTGCGCGAGCTCGAGGCGGAGCACGGCCGGCCTCCCACGGACATGGAGCTCGCCGAGAAGCTCGGCATGTCGCTCGCCGAGCTCGACGACATGGTCCAGGAAGCGAGCGCGACCGCGATCGTCTCCCTCTCCGAGAAGTGGCAGGAGCAGGACGACCAGAAGTCCTTCCGCACGATCGACCTCCTCGAGGACCGGAAGGCCGAGAGCCCGATCGACGAGCTCCACCGGAAGGACGTCATGGCCGTGATCACCAAGGAGCTCACCTTGAAGGAGCGCCTCATCGTCCTCCTCTATTACTTCGAGGAGCTCACGATGCGGGAGATCGGCCTCGCGCTCGACCTCTCCGAGTCGCGCGTCTGCCAGCTCCACACGCGGATCTTCACGCGCCTGCGCGCGAAGCTCACCGGCCGACAGGCCGACCTCGCCTGAGTCGCCCCACTCGGCGCAAGCTCAGGAACGGCCGAACGCGACCTCGAAGACGACGTTCACGGCGTTGAAGGTCGCGTGCGCCACGAACGGCGCGGCGAGCGAGCCCCGCTTCGATGTCGCGAAGAGGCCCGCGAACAGGGAGCCGACGACGAAGATCGGCAAGAGGTGCGAGAGCCCCGGGTGCTGCGAGGCGAAGAAGAAGCTCGAGACCACGACGGTCGCCACGC
>JACQDU010000597.1 GCA_016200955.1 bacterium | reverse complement strand
TCTGGAACCGCCGCTCCTTCGAGGCGGAGCTCGAGCGAGCCTGGGCGCGGCTCGAGCGCGGTGGGCGGCCGCTCGCGCTCCTCATGGTGGACATCGACCGCTTCAAGGCCTTCAACGACCGCTACGGCCACCGAACCGGAGACGCCGTCCTGAGCGCCACGGCGCGCGCGATCAAGGAGGCGATCCGGAAGGGCGACCAGGCGTTCCGGCTCGGCGGCGAGGAGTTCGTCGTGATCGCTCCCGAGGCGACGCGCGACGGAGCCCTCGTCGTCGCGGAGCGCGTGCGCGCCGCCGTGGCGGCGCAGAAGGTCGAGCCGCCGCCCGACGCTTCCTCGACGCGGCTCCTCTCGGTTACCGTCTCCGTGGGAGTCGCGGTCGCGCCCGAGCCGTCGATCGGGAACGCGGCCGCTCTCCTCGAGGCGACGGACCGCGCGCTCTACGACGCGAAGGCCGCCGGCAGAGACCGCGTCGCTCTCGCGACGACGGCCGTCCCTCACGTCTGAGCGCTCGGCCTCGAGAGAGCGACGGGCTGACCGGGAGTCCAGCCCGACCGCTTCGTCCTCCCTGCGACCTCGCGCTCGGGGCGATCGGAGCGCGCTTCCTGTAAGTTGAGGTCGTGGACGAGAGCCGCGCTGCGGGTGCTCGTGCTTCGCCCCGACGATTCGACGCTCTCCCAAGTCCCGAACGTGAGACCGCTCGCGATCGACGCCTGGGGCCGCCTCCTCGGCATCGAGAACGAGAGCGCCGCTCCCTCGAGGCGAATGCTCGTCGCGATCGCGTGAAGCTCCCCGGTCTCTCCCCGTTTCTTCGTCGTTCCGATCTCGATTGGAAGATGCGCCGGAATGCTCAGGAGCCCTTCGCGTCTTCGCGTCTTTGCGTCTTTGCGTTCCTTCCTCCTCCTCGTGGATCGTGAACGCCACGAGCGCTCCGTGGCCGTCGCCGCCGGCGCCGTGGAGCGTGAGGAGGACGGGCGACTGCTTCTTCTCGTCGTAGCCCCCGGGCGTGCAGAAGTAAGAGGAGATCTCGGCCTTCTCTCCGAGCGCCGCCTTGTCTCCGAGAGAGACCTTCTCGTCCTGGCGCGAGAGCGACCCCTTCTTGGGGAGAGCCTGAGCTTCCCTGAGAGCCCGCGCGCGAGCCGCCCCGTCCTTCGGCACAGGGAGCGCTTGGAGGGCCGAAGAGGCCAGCGCCCGCTCGTCGTCGGTCTTCGCCGCGAAGAACGCGCGGAGCGCGCCCTTCTCGTCGGCGCTCGTCCTCTCCCAGCGCAGAGCGAGCGCGGCCAGGAGAAGAACGAGCGCGATGCGCATCGCCCGCGAGAGCAAGAGGGCCTCCGCGAGACTCATACGCTCGGGATCGTCTCTCAGTGCTCCTTCTCCTTCGGAGCCGCGTCGTCGCCGGGGATCGCGGTCCAGCCGCCGCCGAGAGCTTTCTCGAGCGCGACGAGGTCGAAGAGGAGCTGGCGCTGAGCCCTCACGAGAGCCTGCCTCGCCGTGAGGAGCGTGCGCTGGGCGTCGAGGACGTTCAGGTAGCTCGTGAGGCCCTGGTCGTACTCGATGTTCGCGAGCTCGACCGCGCGCGTCTCCGCCTTCACGGCCTCGGCCTGGCGGTCGCGCACCTGAGCGTGAGCGGAGATCCCGGCGATCGCGTCCGCGACCTCGCCGAAGGCGCGCAGGACGGTCTGCTCGTAGTTGGCGAGCGCCTCGTCCTTCCTCGCCTGCCTCTCGTCGACGAACGCCTTCGTGCGCCCGCCCTCGAAGATCGGGATGTGGATCGACGGCCCGATCGACCAGAGCTTCGCCGTCGGCCGCGCGATCGCGTTGATGTCCACGCTCGCGTAGCCGAAGCGGCCGGCGATCGTGACCTGGGGGAAGTAGTTCGCGATCGCCTCGCCGACGCCCGAGTTCCGCGCGAAGTAGCGAGCCTCGGCCGCGCGGATGTCGGGCCTCCTCTCGAGCAGCGTCGAGGGGATCCCGACCGGCACCTCCGGCGGAAGGTCGAACGCCGCGGGTGCCTTCCCCTGGAAGTGGACGTCGGGCGCCCTCCCCGTGAGGATCGCGAGCCTGTGCTCGGCGACCTGCCGGCGGAGCTCGGCGTCCGGGACCTGGGCGGCCGTCGTCGCGAGCTCGCCCTCGGCTTGCCGGAGCTCGAGCTCGGCGGCGAGGCCCGCGTCCACGCGCCCCTTCACGAGCTGGAGCGTCCTCGTGCGGAGCGAGACCGCCTCGCGCGCGATCTCGAGGTCGGCCTCGGCCTGGCCGAGGTCGAAGTAGGTCTGCGCGACGTCGGCCACGAGAGTGATCTCGACGTTCTTCTCGTCCTCCTCGGTCGCGAGGGCGTCGCCCGTGGCGGACTCCCAGCCGCGGCGGATGCGGCCCCAGAGGTCGAGCTCGTAGCTCATGTCGGCCGTCCCCTGGACGAGGTCGAAGGGCACGTTCGCCGGCTTGAACGTGCTCCCCGCTCCCAGGAAGGTCGCGTTCGGCGACTGCTTCTGGTACGCGTAGCTCCCGTTGGCCGAGATCAGCGGGAGGAGGGGCCCGAAAGCCTCGCGCACGAGAGCGCGCGCCGCGTGGACGCGCGCGACCGCCGCTCTCAGGTCGCGGTTCTGGGAGCGAGCGAGCTCGACGAGCGCGTCGAGCCGGGGCTCCTTGAAGACCTCCCACCACCGATCCCAGGGCGCCTCGTGCGTGATCCTGAGCACCGTCGTCACGGCGGCCGTGTCGCGCAGGGTCTGAGGCGCGGGGGGCGTCGGCCGCTCGTAGCTCGGGCCGACCATGCAGCCCGGGAGCGCGCACGCGAGCACGAGGAGAGCGCCCTGCTTCTTCGCCATTCTTCCGTTCCTTCGGGTCAGTGAAAGGCGTGATCGGATCGTCGCTGCCTGCTTCGGCAGGAGCGCAAGCATTGGCTCACGGCGCCTTCGAGTCAACACGCGTCGGGTTTTCTCAGGAGCGAGCCTGCCTCACGGCCCTCGCCGCTCCTCTCAGGACTTCCCTGTCCTCGGGAGAGAGCCCGTCTCCGCCGTATCGCGCGCGGTAATAGACGGAGATCGCCCCCTCGAGGGCGCGCGCCTTCTCTCCCAGGAGAGAGAGGGCCCTCGCCGCGAGCTCGGTCGCGGTCTCGGAGGGAGCGCGGACGATCCCTCGCTCGGCGAGCGCTCGCAGGACGTCCTCGAGCTCGACCGACGCCGCGTGAGCGACGCGGGGCGCCTCCTTCCGCGGGATGATCTCGAACGCGAACCGCGCGAGCGAGCGGAGCGCGTGCTTGGGCCCGAAGGACGCGAGCGCCGTCCCGAGGACCAGCGCGAGCCCCAAGACGACGCCCAGCACCTTGAGCAGCCCGCGCCCGGGCGCGATCTGCGAGAGCGGGCGCTCGAAGAAGTCGTGCACGCTCGCCATGACCGGGATGAGCGTCTCGCGCGCGGTCCGGAGCGCCTTCACCTGGTCTCCCGTGTCGTAGCTGATCACCGCGCGGAACCACCGCACCTCGAGCCAGTCGCGCGCTTCCTCGAACGCCTCGACGAAGCGGTTCGGCGCCGCGTCGTCGCCCGAGGACGCGGGCGTCGGGTCGAGCGTGATCCACCCGCTCCCCGTGAACGCCTCGACCCACGCGTGCGCGTGGCGGTCGCGCACGGTGTAGCTGTCGGTCCAGGTGTGGTGCTCTCCTCCCTTGTATCCGCTCACGAGGCGCGCCGGGATGTCGATCGACCGGAGGAGGACGGCGAGGGCGCCCGCGAAGACCTCGCAGTGGCCCTCCTTCGTCGTGAACAGGAAGTCCGCGACGCGCTCGGTCCCGGGCGTGCGCCTCGCGTCGAGCGTGTAACGGAAGGTCTTGAAGATGTGAGCCTCGAGCGCGCGCGCCCTCTCGAGGACGGGTGCTCCCGGGAGAACGCCGGCTTCCCTGAGCGCGGTCTCCGCGTAAGCGCGCATGCGCGTCCTGTCCACGCGGACCGGGAGGTCGCAGCAGCTCCGCCTCACGTCCGCCGCGCGGCCGCGGTACGGGCCCTCGACCTCCGGCTGCGGCCGCTCGGGAGAGCACGTCACGCGGTAACCCTTGTCGTAAGGCTGCGGGAGAGGGAGGTTCAGGGTCCCGAGCATGTCGCGCGTGATCATGGGAGGAGGCGTCGTCGTGAACTCGAGCTTGTGCGCGACGCCGGGCGAGAACAGCGTGAGCGTTTGCGTGGGCTCGAGGAACATGTCGACGACCGCCTCGTCCGTGGGAGGCGGCACGTCGTTGAGCAGGAAGACGCCCGGCTCGACCGGGTCGAACGCTTGCCCGACGCGCGTGCGCGAGTCGAACGCGGACCAGGTCGCGCCGTCGTAGTTGTGGAGCGCCCTCCCGCGCCAGAGCGGGACCTCGGGGAGCTTCCCTCTCCTCACGACGGCGGCGCGGAAGGCTCGCTTCGAGCTCTCCTTGATCGCGCCGCCGGCGTCGAGCGCGACCTGGTCCGAGTAACCCGACATGCGAGAGGGAGACGCTCCGGGCATCTGGAGGTAATTCGAGCCGATCCGCGGGATCGAGTAGAAGATCAGCGTCGCGAGCCCGATCACGAGGAGCACGATCGCCGACTGGGCCCACCGGAAGCCGCGCGCCACGCGCTCCTCCCGCGGAGGCGGCGCGGCGGGCACCCCGCGCAGCTCCCGCACCGCGAGGCCGAACGTCGCGCTCGCCGCGTACACGAGGAGGAACGGCGCGAGGAGGACCTCGACCGCTTCGGCGGACGCGATCGCGACGTGGACGAGCGCGACGACGACGATCGTCGCCTCGTCCCGCGGCTCGCGCGGCCCGAGGAGCTTCGCGATCTGGAGCAAGAGGAGGAGCCGTCCGAGCACGGGCGCCAGCTCCGCTTCCAGGAAGAGGAGGTCGATCGGCAAGAAGGCGACGGCGAGGACGGCGATCGACCTCTCGACCCCGCGCGTGAGCCGCTTCCCGCGAGAGGCGAGGATCGCGCCCGCGATCG
>JACQDU010000601.1 GCA_016200955.1 bacterium | reverse complement strand
TCCCAGGAAAACTCAGCGAGAGAAGCTCACCGGACGACGCGCACGCTGCCGTCGCCCGAGTCGGCGATCCAGACGACGCCGAGGACGTTCACCGCGAGCGCGGCGGGGCCGTTGAGCTGGGCGTTTCCCGGAGTCGCGCCATCGCCGGAGAGGCCGGGCACGCCGGTGCCCGCGAAGGTCGAGATCAGGAAGTTCGTCGTCGCGACCGAGCGCACCTTGTGGCTCCCGGCGTCGGCCAGGAACAGAGCACCGGTCGTCAACCCGAGACCCATGGGCTTCACGAGGAGCGCCGCCGTCGCGAGGCCCCCGTCGCCGCCGACCCCTCCTCCGGCGTAGGGGTGGATCGTCCCCGCCGCGTCCACGAAGCGGACGCGCGCGTTGCCCGTATCGGAGATGAACACGTTCTTCGTGCTCGGTTCGAAGACGACGCCCGAGGGAGAGGAGAGCTCGGCGAGAAGCGCCGAGCCCCCGTCTCCGAGGAAGCCCTGCGTCCCGGACCCCGCGAACGCGTCGATCGTGCCGGCGCTCATGAGGCGGACGCGGTGGTTGCCCGTGTCGCAGATGTAGAGGTTGTTCTGGTCGTCGAGGGCGACCGCGTTCGTTCCCGAGAGGAGCGCGGCCGTCCCGGCCCCTCCGTCGCCCGCGTTCCCCGCGGTCCCGAGGGTCCCGGCGATCGTGGTGAGCGTCCCCGTCGCGCCCGCGAAGAAGCGAACCGCGTGATTCCCCGTGTCGGCGATGTAGACGTTCCGGGACGAGTCCACGGCGAGGCCCGAGGGCGCGCTCACCTGGGCGGCGATGCCTCCGCCGCCGTCTCCCAGGACGCCCGCCGTCCCGTCGCCGACGATCGTCGAGATGATGTTCGCGATCGTGACGAGGCGGACTCGCTGGTTCGTCGTGTCGGCGATGTAGACCGTCCCGTCGGTCCCGACGGCCACGCCGCCCGGATTCGCGAGGAGAGCGGCGGTGGCGTTCCCGCCGTCGCCGGAGAAACCGACCGTCGCGCTCCCCGCGAACGTCGTGATGATCTTTCCCGTCCCGGTCCCGCCGCCGCCCGGAGGAGGTGCTCCTCCCGACGAGGGATAGCTGAAGGACGTGGAGGCCGTGCCTCCGTCGGGGTTGGTGAGGATCACCGTCACGGTGCCCGTGCCCGAGGGCACGCCGACCTGGAGGCTCGTCGAGCTCAGGACGACGACGTTCAGTCCCGCGCTCGGGCCGAACGCGACCTTGGCGCCGACCTGGAACCCGGTCCCCGTGAGGGTCACGAGCGTTCCCGCCGCTCCGCTCGCCGGACTGATCGAGGTGATCGCGACGACGGCGGAGGCGCCGCCGTAGTTGAATCCGTTCTTGAGCGTGTCCTTCTGCCCGTCGCGGTTCCTCACGACCACGTCCACGAGACCGGAAAGCGGGGCCGCCGGCGTGAGGACCGTGAGCGCGCCGGAGTTGATGCTGGAGACGACGTGCGCCTCGCGCCCGTCGATCCCGACGCGCGTGTGCTCGGTGAAGCCGGTTCCGTCGATCTGGACCGTCGTCCCGCCGCTCGTCGGACCGACGGCGGGCGAGACCGACTTGATGACGGGCGGGTCGTTCAGGCTGCAGCCCAGGAAGCCGAGCCCAACGAGAACGACGATCGCGGCGGACTTCCAGCGCACGGAGTCTCCCCCTTCTCCGACGAGCCAGGGACCGACGAGTTTAGTCTATGAGACCCGTGACCGCGAGCGCGTGCTCGGGAAGCCGAGCCGTGCTAACCTTCCTTCTTCGGGAGGGAAGCATGCCCGCGATCGACAAGTTCCTCCGTGCGCTCAAGGAGCAAGGCGGCTCCGACCTCCACCTGCTCTCGGGCTACCCTCCCAAGTTCCGGATCCACGGGAAGCTCGAGCCCCTGAACATGCCCGTGCTCACGAACGCCGAGGCCGAGAGGTTCATCTTCGAGATGCTCGACGAGAAGAAGAAGAAGATGTTCCTCGCGCGCATGGACATGGACTTCTCCTACGAGATCGAGGGGATCGCGCGCTTCCGCTGCAACCTCATGCGCCAGCAATTCGGGATCGGCGGGGTCTTCAGAATCATTCCCACGAAGATCCAGACGATCGAGCAGCTCAACGTCCCGCCCGTCCTGAAGAAGCTCTGCGAGATCCGCTCGGGCCTCGTCCTCGTGACGGGCCCCACCGGCTCGGGGAAGTCGACGACGCTCGCCGCGATGATCGACTACATCAACAACAACTTCTCCCGTCACATCCTGACGATCGAGGACCCGCTCGAGTTCGTCCACGAGAACAAGAAGTGCATCCTCACGCAGCGCGAGGTCGGGAACGACACCGAGAGCTTCTCGGCCTCGCTCAAGGCCGCGGCCCGGCAGGACCCGGACGTGATCCTCGTGGGCGAGATGCGCGACCTCGAGACGGTCTCTCTCGCGATCACGTGCGCCGAGATGGGGAACCTCGTCTACGGCACGCTCCACACGAACTCGGCGGCGAAGACGATCGACCGCATCGTGGACGTCTTCCCCGAGGAGCAGCAGGAGCAGATCCGCACGCAGCTCTCCGTGGCGCTCCAGGGGATCTGCGCGCAGCTTCTCCTGAGGAAGGTGGACGGCAGCGGGCGCGTGGCCGTGAACGAGATCCTCCTCGGCTCTCCCGCTCTCGGCGCCATGATCCGCGAGGGCGCGATCCACAAGATCAACACCTACATCGAAGGAAACCGCGGCGAGGGCATGCAGCTCATGGACGACTCGATCATGTCCAAGCTCAAGGAAGGCCTCGTCTCGCCAAACGAGGCTTACATGAAGGCGATCGACAAGAGCCGCTTCGAGCACCTGAAGCAGGGCGGCAAGCTCCCGGGCGAGGGCGGCGGACACTAGCAGCCTGTCGAGAAGCGGCAACCGATCTCCGGGCTCCCGCGGGCTCGCCGGCCCCTTGCTCCGCGATTCCACGAAGAAGATCCTTCAAGAATCGCGCCGCGGAGCTTAGAACACGGGTCGAGGGACCCGCGTGATCGACGACATCCTGCTCGCAGCCCTGGGCGCCGCGAAGACGGCCGGCTCCGTCCTCGAAGCCGAGCTCCGGAAGCTCGAGGAGAACGGCAAGCTCTCTCACGAAGACGTCGTGGCGATCGCGAAGGAAGCGCGCGCCGCGCTCGAAGCCCGAGCGCTCGAGGCGCGGAAGAGGGCCGGCCCGATCCTCGACGCGGCGAAGGACGCCCTCCACCGGGCGCTCGGAGTGCCGAGCAAGGACGAGCTGCGCGCTCTCCAGGAGAAGCTCGACCGCGCGCTCGCCGCGCTCGAGAAGGCCGAGGCCGAGAGACGCCCGCAGAAGGAGAGTGCCGTTGTTGGCGGAGGGCACGGTCCCGTCCGTCGAGTAACGCGCCACGTAGACGGTCACGCTCTTCGTCGAGAGAGTCGGCCCGCCGAAGTCGAGCGTTCCTCCCTTGAAGTCGCCGGTGAACGCCAGGCTCCCGTCCGGGAAGGCCGCGACCGACTGGCCCGTCGCGTCGTTCCCCGAGATCGCGATCTTCGCCCACGCGAGCGCGCCGTCGGGCCCGAGCTTGCAGACGAACGGGTTGTAGACCGTCGAGGAGAACGACTTGAGCGGCGTCTCGTTGCTCTCGCCGAAGCCGAACGTCACCTCGTTCTCGAGGTGCCCGCAGGTGACGACGCTTCCGTCGGCGCAGGTCGCGACTCCGTAGGTGTACATGTGGCTCGCCCCGGTCGTCGACGCGTTGACCGTCCCCTTCGCCCACGCGACCGTGCCGTCCTTCACGTACTTCACGACGAACTGGTTGTAGGAGAAGCTGAAGGAAGCGTCGCTCAGGTCGGTCCCGTCGAAGCTCGCCTTGAGGATGAAGTTCCCGACGAGGACGCATGCTCCATCGGCGAACGACGCGATCGCGTAAGCGTAGCAGTTGCTCGAGCCCGTCCCGCCGGAGTGGGCCCAGTCGGCCGTGTCGTCGGCCTTGAACCGCGCGACGAACGTCTGCGGGCTCCCCGAGACGGTGAGCGAGACGCTCCCCCCGAACGTGGCCGTCCCCGTGAACGAGCCCGCGATCGCGTAGCTCCCGTCGATGAAGGTGCACGCCGAGAGCGCGTGGACGCTCCCCGTGTTGTAGACGGTCGTCACCGTGTAGAGCGTCGCCTTCGTGCACGCGCCCGCCGCCGAGTAGCGCGCGACGTAGACGCCGGTCCCCGAGAGCGTGAACGACCCGAAGGTCGCGGCGCCCGAGATGTAGCCCGTCGTGATCGAGCTCCCGTCGAGGAACGTCGCGAGGCCCGAGGCGCTCACGTCGTTCGAGGTCGAGGTGCTCGCGTTCGCCCACACGACCTTCCCGTCGGAGGTGTGGCGGACGAGGAACTGCTCGCGGTAGCCGGCGGTCGAGGGGAGGACGTAAGTGCCGAAGGTCATCGTCGCGGCCGCCTTCGCGTAGTAGGTCCCGACCGAGATCGTTCCGCCGTCGGGCAAGGAGGCCACGTCCATCGTCGTGGACGAGCGCGAGGTCCCGCCCGCGTAGGCCGAGGCCGCTCCCACTCCGAAGCTCGCGGGGCGGACGGCAAGCATCGCGTAGTCCACGGGAGACCAGCGGGCCAGGAAGGCGTCGGCTCCTCCCGAGGAGTCCAGGCTCGCGCCGGGGCCGAGGGTCGCCGTGCCCGAGAAGGTGCCCGCGGCGACGAAGCTCCCGTCCTCGAACGTGGCCGCGCCCACGACCGCGTCGTCGCTCGCTCCCCCGACCGGGAGCGCCCAGAGGAGCGCTCCGCCCGCGTCGAAGCGAGCGAGGAAGCCGTCGCCCGCTCCGCTCGAGGTGAGCGCCTTCGCGCCCGCGGTCGCAGCCCCCGAGAACGCGCCGGTCACGACGACGCTCCCGTCCGCGAAGGGAGCCATCCCGAGCGCGCGGTCGGCTCCCGCGCCGCCGATCTTCGCCGAGAAGAGGAGCGCTCCGCTCGCGTCGTAGCGCGCGAGGAAGGCATCGGAGTCTCCCGACGACGCCAGCGTCTTCCCGGGAGCGAACGTCGCGGTTCCGCGGAAGAAGCCCGCGACGGCGAAGGTCCCGTCCGGGAACGCCGCCGCCGAGAGCGCGCCGTCGTCGAGGGTGCCGCCGATCTGCTTCGCCCAGGTCACGCTCCCGTCGATCCCGTAGCGCGCGAAGAAGGCGTCCGCGCCTCCCGCCGAGGTGAGCGTCGTCGCGCCGAACGTCGCCGATCCCAGGAAGGAGCCCACGGCGATCGTGCCGCCGTCTCCCAGAGCCGCGAGGCCGAAGGCCGCGTCGTCTCCCGTGCCTCCCGCCGCTCTCGCCCAGATGAGCGTGCCCGACTCGTGGAAGCGAGCCACGAACGCGTCGGTCCCTCCCGCGGAGACGAGCGTCGCGGACGGACCGAGCTTGACGCTGCCCGAGAAGGAGCCGGCTACGCTGAAAGTCCCCTCGCCCTGCGCGACGACCGCGTTCGCGACGTCGTCCGCGGCGCCCCCGATTCCTTGTGCCCAGACGACGCCGCCCTTGGAGTCGTAACGGGCGACGAAGGCGTCCTTGCCTCCCGACGAGACGAGCGTCGTCGTCGCGTCGAAGACCGCGCCCCCCGAGTGGTAGCCGACCACGAGGCAGCTCCCGTCGTCGAGCGCCGCGACTCCCAGCGCCGCGTCGTCGCCGGATCCTCCCGCTTGGATCGCCCACGCGAGCGTGCCGTCGGCCTTGTAGCGGGCGACGAACGCGTCCTTCCCGCCCGAGGAGACGAGCACGGTCCCGCCGAACGTCGCGGTCCCCTTGAACGACCCGACCATGACCGCGCTTCCGTCGGCGAAGGACGCGCAGCCGAGCGCGGCGTCATCCGATGCGCCGCCCGCGCTCGAGGCTTGCGTGAGCTCGACGGCCTCTTCCGGGAACGCGGCGTTCGCGGCCGTGAGGCGGTATCCCTTGCGCGGGTCGAGGGACGAAGGGCAGGACGGGAAAGGCGCGGGAGGCGTGTCGCCCGTCTTCCCCGTCTCGTCGATCGAGCCGGGCGAGAGCGTGAGCTTCGTGGGAGCGCCGCTCACCGTCCAGGAGAGCGCGTCCGTTCCCTTGATCGCGACCCTCGCCGCCGCGGCGGTGAAGCTCGTCACGCGCAGCGTGGGAGCGACCGTCACCGTGATCGTCCCCGTGAGCGCGGAGTTGCCGACCTGCGTCGCCGTGACGCTCTCGGGCCCGGGCGTCTCGAGGACGACGGCGAGCGGGAGCTTGTGAGCGCCCATGTCCGACATGGTGAAGGCGTAGCTCGCGGGCAGGACGACGCCGGCTCCCATGTCCGTCGTCGAGAAGCTCACGGTCCCCAGGAACTCCGAGTCCACGTAGCCGTTCGCGTCCACCGCGGCGACCCGGAGGTCCGAGCGAGCGCCCGCCGAGTAAGGCGACGGAAGCCCCGAGAGCACGAAGTGCGTGGCGGGCCCCGGCGTGACCTTGACCGACGCGAGCGTTCCCGTGAGCGTCTTGTCCGCCGTGTCCGTCGCCGTGATCCACCAGTCGCCGAGGCTCCAGAGAGTCACGGTGAACGTGTGCGCCCCGGCGTCGGCCTCGGTGAACGTGTAGTTGGCGGGCAAGACGGCCCTGGGGTCGCTCGAGGTGAACGCGATCGTGCCGCGGTAGCCCGCGTCCTGGTCGCCCGAGGCGTCGCGGGCCGTCACGACGAGCGTTCCCGGAGTCCCGACGATGATCTTGCTCGGGAGCCCGTTCACGAAGAGCGACGCGGCCTTCGCGTCCTTGGCGGTCGCCGTGAACGTGACGGAGCGCGAGCCCACGCTCGCGACGACGGTGTTCGCTCCGGCCTTGCTCCCGAGCGTGAGCGTCGTCCACGCCTGGCCGCTCGAGTCGGTGACGGCGACCGTCCCCGTGAGCGCGCCTCCGCCCGTCGCGGCGGCGAACGTGACCGCGACCCCTCGTTGCGGCGCCTTGGCCGTGTCCTCGACGGTCACGACGAGGGGCAGCGGGAGAGGCTGTCCCGGCGCGCCTGTCTGGCCCTCTCCGGAAGTCTGGACGACTCGCAGGTCGGGCGGCGCGAAGCCGGAGCCGCTGCTGCTCTGGGAGTTGAGCCCGCATCCCGCGACGAGGGAAGCGGCTCCCGTCAGCGCGAGAACGGCGAGAAGAAGCGGCCCCGCGCGCCGAGCGCGCAGGGAGTTCTGGATTCGCATGAGGGCAGGCTCCCTTCCCCGACCCGGAGAAGAGCACGCGGAGGACCAGACCGGATCGCGCGAGCGGTCGTCGGAAGTGCCTACGGGAGAAGCCCGTTCGACCATCGCCCCGGCTGCGGTTCATCGGGAACGTGTTCGCTTTCCCGGAATCGGAAAGACTCCCGGTGAGTCGAAAACCCAAGCAACGCCGATTGTTAACGAGAGGCGAACGGAGGCCCGTTGAAGCGCGGTCAGCGCTCGAGCTGGAGGCGAGCTTCCGCCGCCCGCGGATCGCCCGGTGCGACCTCGAGGAACCGCTGGAAGTCGGCGCGAGCGCGCGCCGCGTCGCCTTTCTTCAGGAGGAGCATCCCTCGGCCGAAGATGGCGTCCGCGTTCGCCGGCTCGCATTCGATCGAGCGCCCGTAGTCCGAGATGGCCGAGTCGGCGCGGCCGCACCTCTCCTCGAGCCGCGCTCTCTTGGCCCAGAGAGACGCGTCACGAGGAGTGACCACGAGGGCCGCCTTGAGGTCGGCGCTCGCGCCCTCGAGGTCGCCCTGCTCCTCGCGGAAGAGGGCTCGCATGCGGTAGCCGATGTCTCGACGGCCGTTGTCGAGCTCGATGACCTTCGTGCAATCGGCGATCGCGCCCTTCGTGTTCCCCTTCTTCCTGCGAGCCGTGGCCCGCGTCAGGAGCGCGCCCGCGTGCGCGGCGTCTTGCTTGAGCGCTCTCGTGGCGTCGCCCGATGCGGCGTCGTAGTCGCCGAGCCGGAACTGGACCTCGGCGCGCAGCGCGTAAGCGTCCGCGAGGCGCTCCCCCATGAGGATGACGCGGCTCGCGTCCTCGAGGGCTCCCCTCGCGTCGCCCGTCTCCATCCTGGCCTTGGCCTCGGCGATCAACGCCTCGGCCGACGGGCGGAGGAGGAGCGCTCGCTTGCGATCCTCGAGCTCGCCCTTGTGGTCTTCCAGCAAGCAGCGCGCGGTCGCGCGGATCACGAGCGCATCGACGTCGTCGGGCTGGATCTCGAGGACGAGGGACGCGTCCTTCTCCCCGCCTCCGGGATCCATGGAGACGATCCGCGTCCTCGCTCGCCCGAGGAGCGCGGAGCAGCTCCGCGGGGCGAGCTCGACGGCCCGGTTCCAGTCCTCGATCGCGCCTCGCGCCTCTCCCTTGACGGTGCGGAGCCCCGCCCGCATCTCGAAATGGCTCGAGGAGCGAGGCCGCGCCGCGATCGCGCGCGTCATGTCCTCGATCGCGCCATCGATGTTGCCGCGCTGCCTCCGCATGCTCGCGCGGGCGACGAGGAGCTCGGGCTCTCCGGGGTCGATCTCGAGGGCGTGGTCGGCCTCCGCAAGCGCCCCTCCCAGGTCGCCGTTCTTTCCCCGCGCCATGATCCGGAAGTAGAGGGCGCCCATGTCGCGCGGATCGAGCGCGATCGCCTGGCTCAGGTCCGCGATCGCCGGCCCGAGCTCCTTCCGCTCGTACCGAGCCTGCCCGCGGACTCGCCAGGCGAGGACGAGCCCCGGCTCCAGCTCGATCGCCCGGCCGGCATCCAGGATCGCCCCCTCGTGGTCGCCGCTCGCCTCCTTCGCCAGGCCGCGACGGGCCCAGGTCTCCGCGCGGTGCTTGTCGAGCTCGATCGCTCTCGTGAAGTCGTCGATCGCGGCCCCGGCGTCTCCCTTGAGGGAGCGCGCCAGGCCGAGCGCGACGTGGGCGGATGCGTCGTGCGGGTCCAGCTCGATGGCCCGGGACGCGTCCGCGATCGCGAGATCGAACGCATCCTGCTTGCAGTGGACGCTCGCGCGCCCGAGCCAGGCGCGGGCGCTCATCCGATCGAGGCCGATCGCCTGGTCCATGTCGGAGAGCGCTCCCCGGAGGTCGCCCTTCAGGGCCCGCGCGGTCCCGCGCCGGACGAGGTCGGGAACGGTCGTGGCCGGCCAGTCCGCCTTGACCCCGGCGTCGCCGAGGATCCGGGCGAGCCGCGCGTGGAAGCCGGAGCCCTCTCCTCCGTATCGCTCGTCCCGGGCGAGGACGAGCCTCGCGCCGTCCTCGCTCGCGGTCAGGCAGAGGGCCTCGGCCGCGGCGGCGGCGCGAGCTTCGTCGAGGTCGGCGAACAGGAAGCGGGCGAGCGCGGGAAGCGCCTCCCGCGAGCGCAGGCGGCCGAGCGCATCGCAGGCGAAACGACAGACCGCGAGGGCCTTCCGCGAGACTCGCTGCGACTGCTCGCGCCAGAGCTGGGCGCGGAAGGACATGCTCGCGAAGTGGCCGACGGCCCGGTTGGGGTCCGCGCGCTCGTCTCTCTCCTCGAGCCGCCTCCGGGCATCCTGGAGCACGGAGCGCGCCTCTCTGTCCGGCTCCGCGCCGGGCTCGAGGGCGAGCATGGCGAGGACGGCCTTCTCGAGCCCCGGGAGCTCGCGTCCGCCGAGCCTCGCCTCGTCGGCGTCGGGCATCTTCGCCCGGAGGTAGAGCTCGCGCGTGACGGCGTCGAGCTCGGCCGTCGTCGCGTCGAGGCGCTCCACGAGGAGGTCCACGACGCGGTCGTCCTTGAGGCCGACGAGCTCGTCCTGGCGGCTCGCGTACTCGGGCGCTCCCGGGAGGAGCGGGCCCGCGCCCACTTCCTCGATGATCCGGCTCGCCCTAGCGAGGCGGCTCGCTCTCACCGAGAGCTCGCGACCTCCCAGGGCGAGCGCTCCCGTGCCTCCCACGACCAGGACGAGGGCCGCGAGCGCGGACACGGGGTTCCGCTTCGCGCGCAGCCACGACCGCTCGAGGAGGCCCACGGGCCGCGCGAGGATGGGCTCTCCTTCCAGGAAGCGGCGCAGGTCCTCCGCGACGTCCTCCGCTCTCGCGTAGCGCCGGGCCGGCTCCTTCGCGAGGCACTTGAGCGTGATCGTCTCGAGGTCCGCGTGGAGCGCCCGGTTCAAGGTCCGCGGAGGGACCGGGTCCTTGAGCAGGATGTTCGAGAGGAGCGCTTGCATCGTCTTCGCCCGGAACGGCGGCCGCCCGACGAGCGCGCGGTACAGGAGACCGCCGAGCGCGTAGATGTCCGTGCGCGGCCCCTGCTCCCTCACGTCTCCGCCCGCTTGCTCGGGCGCCATGTAAGCCGGCGTCCCGAGCACGGCTCCCGTCGCCGTGAGCTCGGTCGCGAGCATGTCGCGCGCGAGGCCGAAGTCCGTCAGGTGCGGCCGCCCGTCCCGATCGATGAGGACGTTCCCGGGCTTCACGTCGCGATGGATCACGTTCTGCGAGTGAGCGTGCTCGAGCGCGAGCGCGACCTCGCGCACGATCTCCGCGACCCGCTTCGCCGGGAGAGAGCCCTCGGTCAGTCGCGCCTCGAGGCTCACTCCCAGGATGAGGTCCATGACGAGGAACGGCTTCCCCTCGTGCTCGCCGAACTCGTGCACGGAGACGATCCCGGGGTGCTTGAGGCGCGCCGCCGCGCTCGCCTCGGAGCGGAAGCGCCGGCGCGCGTCGGCCGTCGCGTGAGCGGGATCCAGCAGCACCTTGATCGCGACCTGGCGCTTGAGCACCGGGTCGAGCGCGCGGAAGACGGCTCCCATGCCTCCGCGTCCGAGCTCGGCCTCGATCGCGTAGCGCCCGATCACCCGGGGCAAGGCGTCCTGGGAGCTGGACGAGGTCGCGCTGTTCGCGAGGCTCGAGGGGTCGCTCCTCGCATCGCGCGTCGGATCGTCGGGCCGGATCACGCCGACATGATGGCATCCGCGGCGCGGTCGCCGCCAACCGGGAGGTCTAGGGCCGCCAAGGCGCCAAGATGGAGAACCTTGAGGGGCGCCTGATTCTTCTCTTCCTGTGCAAGCCCCGTCCGTCGAGGGCCGAGACCGGTCGGGACGGCCCCGGCGAGCATGGGGCCTCCTTCTACGTGGGCGTGGTGGGAAAGGCGAGTCAACGGGAGAGGCCCTTCAGGGGTACTTGGCGTGGCCACTGGCTCATTTGGGCGCCTTCTTCCGGCGCACATCGTTCCCCCGCTCCGTGTGGCGCCGCTCGGCTAGCTCGCCCGAGGAGCGCCCCTTCCCGCTGGGTCACCGTGAGACGATGGCACCCGCGTACGCCTGCTTCAAGGCCGCTCGTCCGCTACGCATGCGCGTCTACGGCTCCTCCGCCTTGAGGCCGTGCTTTCTCACCTTGTAGCGGATCGCGCGGAACGTGATCCCGAGGAGACGGGCCGCGTTCGTGAGGTGGCCCTGCGTCTGCTCGAGCGCGGCGACGATGTAAGCCTTCTCGATCGCCGCGAGCCTCGCCTCGAGGTCCATCCCGTCGGGAGAGATCGAGACCGCTCCCTCGGGCGCATCGGGAGCGGGCCCTCGCGGCGGGATGAAAACGTCGTCGATCGTCTCCCAGCGCGCGAGGGCGACGGCGCGCTGGATCGTGTTCTCGAGCTCCCGGACGTTGCCCGGCCAGTCGTGGGCCTCGAGCTTCGCCTGCGCGAGGGGCACGATCCCGCGGATCTCCTTCCCGAGCTTCCTCGAGTACTTCGCCAGGAAGTGCGCCGCGAGGAGGGGGATGTCCTTCCTCCTCTCGCGGAGCGGCGGGAGAGCGACCGGGATCACGTTGAGCCGGTAAAAGAGGTCCTCGCGGAAACGGCCCTGGGCGACCTCGTCGAGGAGGTTCTTGTTCGTCGCTCCCACGAAGCGCACGTCCACCTTGCGCGCGGTCGTGCCTCCCACGGGGTAGAAGCGCCTCTCCTCGATCACGCGCAGGAGCTTGACCTGCGTCTCGGGCGGGGTCTCGCCGATCTCGTCCAGGAAGAAAGTCCCGCGGTCCGCGAGCTCGAGGAGGCCCTTCTTGTCCTGGTGGGCTCCCGAGAACGCGCCCTTCACGTGTCCGAACAGCTCGCTCTCGAGGAGGGTCACGGGGAAGGCGCCGCAGTTCACGGAGACGAACGGCCCGCTCGCCCGGAGCGAGCAGTAGTGGAGGGCGCGCGCGACGAGCTCCTTGCCCGTGCCGCTCTCTCCCGTGATGAGCACCGTCGAGTCCGTGGGAGCGATCCGCTCGAGCACGTCCATGGTCTCGCGCATGGCCGTCGAGTTCCCGAGGATCTCCGACGGCGCGTGGAGAGGCGTCCTCTGGTCCTTGGACGCGTCGAACGAGGCCCGCTGCGCGAGGGCGCGCGCGACGACCTCGCGGATCGCGTCGTTGTCGAACGGCTTCTTCACGAAGTCGTAGGCCCCGAGCCGCATCGCCGCGACCGCGTTGTCCCACGTCGAGTGAGCCGTGATGACGATCACCGGCACGGCCGGCGAGATCGACTTGAACCGCCGGAGAAGCTCGATCCCGCCGATCTCTCCCATGCGGATGTCCTGGAGGACGATGTCCGGCCGGCGGTCGCGGAAGCGCTCGAGGGCGGTCGCCTCGTCCTCGCACGCCACGACCTCGTAG
>JACQDU010000600.1 GCA_016200955.1 bacterium | reverse complement strand
GCGGGGGCGACGAACGTCGCCCCACGCACCTGTGAGAAGCGAGCCGGATCGGCGCGTTCCCGGGAGAGTCGGCGGCGCGGCCATCCTGCCGCGGGTCGCCCTGCCGTGAGACGCGGGACGGATCGGCGAAGCTTCGACGAGCACTCGGGACATCTCGGCGGCGCGGCACGTCTCGCCCATGTTTTCCATACCTGAGACAGCGTTCACTTTTTCCCGCCGCGACGCACCATTCGATGTCCACGGACCAGGCTTGAAGCAACGCCACACTAACTTGTGGGCAGCGCCGCGCCAAGCCTGGGATTGAGAAAATCCCGGGAGGCGGCGCACCATTCCCGCTTTCCGGGAGCGGAGCCGTTCGGCCAAGCGGGAGCCGGGCGCTCCCGCCATGAGCCGCGACGGCGAGCTCGGCCGCCGGAGATGCCAACGACGCCAAGAGCTTCTGTCTCGGCCTCGCCGCGAGAGCGCTCGCGCGGAGCGCGAGTTTCCGGAACGTGTAGGATGCGAGAGGAGGCAAGCGTGCCCGAGTCTCCCGTGCATCCCTCCGAGACCCCGGTCGCGGGAGCGGTCCTCGCCGGCGGGAAGAGCGAGCGCCTCGAGCGGCGGCCGAAGGCGCTCTTGCCCGTGGGAGAGAACGGCTCGCCTCTCGTTGCCGCGGCCGTGGCGCTCCTCGAGAGACTCGCGGACCCCGTCCTCGTCAGCACCGGGGACGCGGCGCGCTTCGAGTTCCTGGGAAAGCGCATCGTCTTGGACCGCGAGCCGGGGCTCGGGCCGCTCGGAGGGATCCTCTCGGTGCTCGAGGCAAACCCTCACGAGCGGTGCCTCGTCGTGGCCTGTGACATGCCGTTTCTCTCGCTCTCTCTCCTGAAAAGGCTCGTGGCGCTCGCTCGCGAGAATCCTTCCGCGGGAGCGGTCGTGCCGAGGACGGCGCGCGGGCTCCACCCGCTTCACGCGGTCTACGGAAAGGCGCTCCTTCCCCTCCTCCGGGAGAGGGCCCGTTCGCGGAAGCTCGCGCTCCACGAAGCGCTCGCCCTCGGCGGAGCGCTCGAGGTCCCCGAGAGCGAGCTCCGCCGGTTCGACCCCGACCTCCGCTCGCTCGAGAACCTGAACACGAGGAGCGACCTCGCGCGGGTCCTCGGAGAGGCGCGAGCAGACGACGTGCTCTCGGCGCTGAGGCCGGACCCATGAGGCACGTGGGAGCGGCGCTCCAGGCCCTCGGGCTCCTCCTGTTGCCCGCCGGGCTCATCTTCGGCGTGCAAGGAGGAGACACGAGGACGGAGCTCGCGCTCCTCGGGGTCGGCGTGTGCGCTTTCCTCGCAGGGAAGTTGATCGTGGACCGCAAGGCCTCCTGACCGCGCTTCCCGGCGCGATTCCCGGGCGAGCGTCGGATCAGGCCGTCCTGGGCCGCGCGAAGAGCGGGAGCTGGGCCTCGGGAGAAGCGAGCGCCGGCTCGTCCGCGTCCCGGAGCCGCGGGGGGACGCCGTCCCTCCCGTCCCCCGGGGGCGCGCACGCGGGCGGCGAGCGCGGGAGGCCGTACTGCCTCCTCAGGGCCTCGACGACGCGCTTGATCTTCTCCGCCACCTGGAACGGCGCGTATGCGGAGCTTCCGTAGAGGTTCTCGTACACGCGCATGAGCTCGGGACGATAAGCCTCGAGCCACGAGAGGAACGCGGACCGCGAGCCCGGTCGCAGGAAGAGGACCTGCGCGCAGAAGAAGTGCGCCCGCGCCTCGGCCGCCGCGAAGAGGAGGCGCCGGAGCGCGAGCGGATCGTCCGTCAGGAACGGGAGGATCGGCATGCAGAACACTCCCGCGCGGATCCCGCGGCTCGAGAGCGCCGCGACCGCCCGGACGCGCTTCTCGGGGTGAGGAGCGCGCGGCTCGAGCGTCCGCGCAAGGTCCGCGTCGAGCGTCGTGATCGTGATGTTCACGTGGAGCGAGCTCCGCCTCGCGATCTCTTCCAGGACGTCCGCGTCGCGCACGATGAGATCGGACTTCGTCGTCACCGAGAGCGAGAGGCCCGGGTGGCGCGCGATCTCCTCGAGGATCGCTCGCGTGAGGCCGAGGCGCCGCTCGGCGGGCTGGTAGGGGTCCGTCGCCGTTCCGATCGCGATCGGGCCGCGCTTCCGGCCGCGGCCGCGGCGAGCGGCTCGCGCGAGCTCGCGGGCGACGATCGCGGGCGCCTCTCTCTTGACGAAGATCTTCGACTCGAAGTCGGTGCCGGTCCCGAGGTCGAGGTACTCGTGCGTCGAGCGTGCGTAGCAGTAAGTGCAGCCGAATTCGCATCCCCGGTAGGGGTTGATCGTGAATTCGAACGGCATGCTCCGGGCGGAGCACTTGTTGAGCACCGAGCGGCAGGGGAGGTCGAAGTACTCGACGTCGTTCCGCTCGTCGAGGAGCTCGCTCCCGAAGGCGAGCGCGGCGATGCCGCGCTTCCCCTCGCCGGGACCGGCGTCGAACAGGAGCGGGAGCGGTCCATTCGCAGGCGGCATCGTTCGGGTCCTCTTTCGGTAAAGGTTAGGTCAACGGATCCTAGCACGCGGAACCCACGGCCGCACGGGATTCGCCTCCTCACGTTGATTTTGACGAACCGCTGCCGTACGCTGGGCCCCTCTCGGACGGGCGAACGGAGGCGAGCGTGGGGACGCCGGTCGTCGAGTCGGTGAAGATCCGCTCCTACCCGAAGGCCGTGTTCCTCTACCCGCTGTTCCTCGTCTCGATCTTCTGCGCGGTCTGGTCGCACGCGACGGCGGGAGGCGGGCTCGACGCGGCGGCCTCGGCGCTTCCCGGGAGGATCTTCTTCGTCGTCTTCGCGATCAACCTCCTCGCCTTCGCCTGGGACTTCTCGCGGACGGGGTTCCTGGGAGTCCTGGCGATCGCGGTGATCACGATCCTCCTCGTGCTGCTCGTCGAGCAGAAGGTGGACGTGGTCGGCGACGTCGAGAGGTTCTTCGGGAGAGTCCAGCTCAAGGCTCACTGGCACTTCTACCTGGCCTTCTCGGGAGTCCTCGGGTTCATCCTCCTCCTGGCCGTCCTGCGAGCGCGGATCGACTACTGGGAGGTGAACGCGGGAGAGCTCCTCCACTGGACGGGGATCGTCGGGAACGTCGAGCGCTTCCCGGCGCCGACGCTCCGCTTCCGCAAGGAGCTCCCCGACATCTTCGAGTACGCGATCCTGCGCTCGGGGACGATCGTCCTCGAGCCGGCCCAGGGCGAGAGGCACGTCCTGACCCACGTCCTCCACGTCAACAGCATCGAGCGCCGCATGGAGCGCCTCCTCTCGTCGATCGACGTGACCGTGGAGGCCCCGAAGCCCCCGCCGCCGCCCGATCCTTCGTCCTGATTGCGGGGGGCGGCGAGCGCCCCCCACCCCGCATTCCCCCCGCGGGCCTCCTCGTAATGCGCCGGGACGGGCCCGGATGCGTTGCGAGCGGCGCCCGTTTCGGCTAACTCAGGGGAGCATCGTGCGAACGATCTCGATCGAAGACCTGAGGAGGGAGGCCCAGAACCTTGGCCGGGAACAGTTCCTGGCGAAGCAGACGAGCCCGTTCCTGGTCCTCGACCAGATCCCGGGCGCCGACGACAACGAGACGTTCGGCACGGTGGACGGGCGCGCCTCCGCGAAGAGGCGGCCGATCGAGCTCGGGGCGCCCTCGCCGCGGACGCGCGCCGTGGTCGTCAAGAAGAGGGACGGAGCGAACGACTTCGCGAACATGATCACGATCGGGCGGGCGAGCAACAACGACATCGCGCTCGAGGTCGCGAGCGTCTCCAAGTTCCACGCTTACCTGACGTGGGACGGGCCCGCGTGGTTCTTGCACGACGCGGGCTCCTCGAACGGGACGTGGATCGACGGGGAGCGGCTCGGCGAGGCTCAAGGGAAGGCGGGCCTGCGCGACGGAACGTCGATCCAGCTCGGCCCCGACGCGCGGGTGCGGTTCTTCGCGCCGACAGCCCTCTACGAGCTGCTCACGCCGAAGAAGCACCTGTGAAGGAGAAGAAGGGAAGCGGCCATGGGCTTGAGTGACGGAGTCTGGTCGCGGGCGACACTCCTCGCGCGCCTCACGATCGCGGGGCTCGTCGCCGCCGTCCTCCTGGCGCTCGTCTTCGGCGTCGGCGTGGCTCACATGCAGAAGATCTCCGCGATCAAGCGCGAGCAGGAGAGGTCGCTCAAGGCGGCGAGGAGCGCCCTCCTCGCGCTCGACCGCGACGTCTTCGCGAAGGACAACGGCTCGAGCGACCTCGTGACTCTCATCGAGCGCAGGCTCAGGGACACGGCCGAGCTCCTCGACGCCCGGGGCATCGCCCTCGTCCAGAGCGACGGGAAGCGGAAGGCGCGCTACCTGGGCTCGGCGCGCACCTCGTCCGAGAAGGCGCCGGAGTGGAACGTCGAGGAGAGCCCGAACGTGAGGAAGCGCCTCCAGGAAGGCCCCGCCGGCGCGACCGATGGCGGCGAGGTGCTCCTCGGAGACGAGCCCGTCCTGGAGTCGATCGTCGCGAACCAGGAAGCGGTCCTCATCGACGTGAACAGCACCGAGGACGAGAGGAGAGGCGTCCCCAAGGGACGCGAGATGGGAGCGGCTTACATCGTCACGCTCCGGAGCCTCGAGAAGGTGAACGACGAGGTCGCGACGCAGCGCCTCGTGACGCTCTTCGAGGCCTTCCTGGCCGCGGTCGTCCTCCTCGTGATCGTGCTCTGGAACGTGAGCCGGGAGGTCGCGGGGCCCGTCGTCGCGATCTCGCGCACGGTCTCCGATCTCGCCCGGACGGGAGACCTCGCGCCCGCGAGAGGAGCGCTCGTCGCCTTCGGCGGAGGGAACGGGGCGACGCGCGCCGACGACCGGAACGAGCTCAAGCAGCTCGTGTGCGGCTTCGACGCTCTCCTCGCTCACCTGGAGCGGCTCGCGATGCAGGCGAACGCGATCGCGCGCGACGACCTCTGGAACGAGGCCTTCGACCGGGACGCCGACGAGTCGCGCGGCGACCTCGGCGTGGCTTTCAGGAAGATGGTCTCCATGCTCCGCGATCTCTCGATCCGCGTCCGGCAGATCGCGAGAGGAGACCTGACCGTCCCCGCGAGCGCGCCGGGCCAGAAGGAAGGGAGCCTCGGCTCGGCTTTCAGGGAGATGACGGAGAAGCTCAAGCTCCTCCTCGACGAGCTCGCGGGAGCCGGCTCGAAGATCGACAAGGCCGCGCGCGGCCTGCAGGAGAGCTCGCGCGACCAGGCCTCGACGGCGACGGAGCAGGCCGCGGCCGTGACCGAGACCATGGCGACCATGGAGGAGCTCGCGGCGAGCTCGGGCCACATCGCCGACACGGCGAAGCACGTCGTCCAGCTCGCGGACGAGACGCTCCTCTCGGCGAGGAACGGCCAGGCTTCCGTGACGGACGTGGGCGGCGGCATGGACGAGATCGTCGCGGCCTCGCGGCAAGGAGCTCACAGGCTCCTCGACCTCGGAGAGAAGTCGCGCTCGATCGGGAAGGTCGCCGAG
>JACQDU010000028.1 GCA_016200955.1 bacterium | reverse complement strand
GGCTTACCCGCCGGGCGAGCACCCCTACAAGCGCGGCAAGGTGAGCGACTTCGGCCGCCAGCTTCGCGAGAAGCAGCGCGCCAAGCGCACCTATGGCATCCTCGAGCGCCAGTTCCGCCGCTACTACGAGATGGCGGAGCGCCAGAAGGGCAACACCGGCGAGAACCTGCTCCGGATCCTCGAGCGCCGGCTCGACAACGTCCTCTATCTCGCGGGCTTCGCGCCCTCGCGGTCGGCCGCGCGCCAGCTC
This sequence comes from bacterium, assembly GCA_016200955.1. Classification (GTDB taxonomy): domain Bacteria; phylum Planctomycetota; class J058; order J058; family JACQDU01; genus JACQDU01. The sequence goes on along the minus strand of JACQDU010000028.1, from coordinate 2,121 downwards.
TGCGCGCACGGGCACGTCGAGGTCAACGCCCGGAAGAGCGACATCCCGAGCATGCTGGTCCGCCAGAACGACATCGTCAAGATCCGGGCGGGCGAGAACCGGAAGAAGCTCGTGACCGACTTCCAGCAGATGACGAAGGAGCGCGGCCAGCCGCCTTGGCTCGCCGTCAACGCCGACCAGTCGTCGATCCAGGTCCTGGCGCTGCCGAAGACCGAGGAGTTCTCGGTCCCGATCCAGTACAACCTGATCGTCGAGCTCTGCTCGAAGTAACGATTCAGTCGAAACTCAGCCGCGATTCAGATTGAGCTTCCCTGTGAGGCTCGTAAATTCGCGGCTTGATTAAGGAGAAGCACCCATGGTCATGCGCGCACGCTGGCGGGGATTCGAGCTCCCCACGCGGATCGTCAAGCTCGAGGAGCGGACCGAGGGCAGCGACACCGCGTCGCCCGCGAAGTACGCCAAGTTCATCGCCGAGCCGTTCGAGCGCGGCTTCGGGATCACCGTCGGCAACTCGCTCCGCCGCGTCCTCCTCAGCTCGCTCGAGGGCGCCGCGGTCACGACCGTCAAGATCGAGGGCGTCCAGCACGAGTTCAGCTCGCTCCCGGGCATCGTCGAGGACGTGACGGACATCGTCCTCAACGTGAAGCAGCTCCTCGTCAAGGTCCGGACCGACGAGCCGCGGAAGATCAAGATCGACGTCAAACGGAAGGGCACCGTCACGGGGGCCGACATCCAGGTCGACTCGATGGTCGAGGTCGTGAACCCGAACCTCGTCATCGCGACCCTCTCCGAGGAGGTCCCCTTCCGCATGGAGATGGAGGTCCGCCGCGGCCGCGGGTACGTGACCGCCGAGGAGAACGACTCCGAGGACCGCGAGATCGGCGTGATCCCGATCGACTCGATCTACTCGCCGGTCCGCCGCGTCCGCTACCGGACGGAGAACACGCGCGTCGGCCAGCTCACCGACTACGACAAGCTCATCCTCGAGATCTGGACGAACAACACGATCGATCCCGAGAACGCGCTCGTCGAGGCGGCGAAGATCCTCCGCAAGCACCTGATCCCGTTCGTCAACTTCTTCGAGATCGGCGACGTCCTCGAGGCGGAGGCGTTCGAGGAGGAGGAGACGGCGGCGACGGCCGGCAGCGGCAACGGCGGCGCGGCCGGCGAGGCGGCGGCCGCCCCGGCGGCGCCCGCGGTCGAGAAGAAGGGCGCGGAGCCCGTCGACATGGGCGCGCTCCTCGCGAAGAAGGTGGCCGACCTCGACCTCCCCGTCCGGGCGCTCGCGGCGCTCGAGGCGGAGAAGATCGCCACGGTCGGCGACCTCGTCACGCGGAGCGAGGATGAGCTCGGGAAGTCGAAGGCGGTCGGCAAGACCGTCCTCAAGGAGATCAAGAAGAAGCTCGAGGGCCTCGGCCTCACGCTCGGCATGAGCGCGGCCGGCGCCGGGAAGTAGCGAGGTAGAGAAAGTCATGAGACACCTCAACAAGGGGCGGAGCCTCGGCCGGACCGACGCCCACCGCGTCGCGCTCGGGCGGAACCTCGCCCTCGCGCTCGTGAACCAGTTCGGCCAGGAGAACCGCGAGTACATCGTCACGACGCCCGCCAAGGCGAAGGAGTACCGCGGGTTCATCGAGCGGCTGATCACGCTCGGCAAGCACCACAACGTCGAGAGGTCGGCGGACCGCAAGCTCGCGATCCGCCGGCACGCGCTCGAGCTCCTGCCGAAGCCGGCGATCGTCAAGAAGATCTTCGACGAGATCGCGCCGCGCTACGCCGACCGCAAGGGCGGCTACGTGCGCGTGATCAAGACGGGCGCGCACCGGCTCGGCGACGGCAGCCAGAAGGCGCTCCTCGCCTTCGTCGCCGGTGTCGGGCCGGTCGCCGCCGCCGCCGCGGGCGAAGCCGCCGAGGCGAAGCCCGCCGTCAAGCCCGCGAAGCCGGAGAAGGGCGACAAGAAGGAGTAGTCTCCGGATTCAGGAGAGAACGAGCCGCGGATTAACGCGGATTAACGCGGATCTTTGCAACCAGAAACGCGGCGCTTCTCGTTGCAAGAGATCCGTGGAATCCGCGTTAATCCGCGGCCGGTTCTTTCCGTCACTTCCCACCCACCCGATCGGG
>JACQDU010000628.1 GCA_016200955.1 bacterium | reverse complement strand
CGGCGACGGGCACGAGCCAATCGTGCGTTCCGAGGTCGTCGCCCTCGTCCGCGAGGACGAGGCGGTGGATCTCGACGGCAAACTTGATCTTGATGTCGTCCGCGAGAGCCTTGGCGAGCTTCTCGTCTCGCGGAGCGAGGAGAGCGAGGAGCTTCACCGAGCCGAGCCCGCCGTGCTCTTTCAGGAGAGCCTCGAGGGCGGGATCGTCTTTCTTCATGGAATACGCCGTCTTCGCGAAGTATGCCGCCACGAGCGCGAGCCGCGACGTACGGTTCGGGAAGACGCGCTCTGCTTCCACGCAGAGAGAGACGTCGAGCGAGAGATCGCACGGGCTCCCGACTCCCGCGGCCTCTCGCTCGATCTGCGCCCGCGCGGTGAGCGCTCGCGCGAGGGTAGGAGCCTCGCCCAGGGCGCGCGCCTGGGCCACGACGGCGTCCGCGCGAGCACGCCTGCGGTCCTGGCCCCTCCGCGCGCCGGGAGAGTCCTTCTCGAGCCACGCTTCCCTCGTCCGGCGAGCCGTGAGCGCTCGCTCGAGGGGCGCGGCGTCGATGCGAACGGCGAGGGCCGCGAGGGCGCTCGCGTCGCGCCGCGCCCGCGCCTCCGCGACGAGCCCGTGGAGCGCGAGCGCACGCGAGGGATCCGAGCGCAGCACCCTCTCGCGCAGCTCGCACGAGCGCTTCCGGTCCGGGCTCGCGAGGAAGGCCTCGCGGATCGCGAGGAGGTCGGCCGGGTCCTTCGCCGCGGCCTCGATGAGCTCGAGGCTCGGCTCTCTCAGGACGTCGATCTTCAAGCGAGGACCGATCGCGACGAGGACGGCGCGCGCGAGGAGCTGATCGGCGAGCTCGTCTTGGAGCCCGAGCGGCGGGCCGTCCGGCCCGTCCAGGACCGCCGCCTTCTCGAGGCCCGAGATCGCCGCGTCGAGGTCGCCCCGCGCCCCGCTCGCCATGAAGCGCGCGAAACGGATGCTGGCGATGAGAGAAATCGGGACGAGGCGCGCCCCCTCTCCCTCGTAGAACGCGAGGACGCGGTCCCACTCGCGGCACGCTTCCTCGAAGCGGCCCTCGTCGGTCGCTTGCTCTGCGCGCACCCGCGACGCGAGCGCGAGGAGAGGCGGGCTCGACCCCGCGCGAGCGATCCACGCGAGCTGGTCCTCGCGCGTCTCTCCCAGGTGGGAGCGGAGGACGGCCGCTCTCTCGCGGTCGTCCTCCGTCGTCGCGGCCTCGAACGCTTCCTCGGCGTGCTTCCGCGCGTCTCCCGTGACGCCGGCGTCCAGGAAAGCCGTCGCGACCGCGAGGAGAGCGGGGCTCGTGCTCTCCTGCCGCCTCAGGAAGAGCTCGAACGCGGCCTGGGCGTCGTCCGACTTCCCGAGCTGGAGCTCGAGCCTTCCGAGAGCGAGCCCGAACGTGCTCTCGATCACGGGCCCTACGTCCACGACCGCGATGAAGCGAGACTCCGCGCTCCTGAGAGCGGCCTCGCGCTGGGCCTCGGGCTTCCCGCGAGCCGCGTCCACCTCCATGAGAGCGAGCTGGTACGCGACGCGCACGAGGCCCGCGATCCCGACGATCGCGCGGCGTGCGCCGCGCACGGCCGGATCGCGGGAGATCCGGTCGTCCATGTAACCGCGCACGAGCGCCGTGCGCTCCGCCTCGAGGCGCTTCTGCTCCTCGCCCGTCGCGGCGTCGACTCTCTGCCGGAGGGCCTCGTGCTTCCGCTTGAAGGCCGGATCGACGCGCCCGGCCCTCAGGTCGGCGCGCGCGCTCGCCTCGGCGGACTCGACCGCGGCCTGGAAGCCGGTCTTCGCGCGGGCGTACTCGTTCATGTGAGCCGCGAGGTAGCTCGAGAGGAGGGGGATCGCGTCGTCGCGCGCTCCCGCGGCCGCGCGCGCGAGCCCGAGGACGCGTGCGCCCTCGCCGTCTCCGAGCTGCGATGCGAGAGGCTCGAGCCGCTCTCTCGCGCGCGCGAAGTCGCCCCGATTCAGCTCGAGCTCCGCGAGCGAGATCTTCGAGAGGATGTCGCCGGGCTCGAGCGCGAGCTTCGCCTCGAGCGCGACGCGGCGCGCCTCGCGGAGCTTCTCCTGGAGGGGCGAGCCCTCGAGGAAGACCGCCACGGACTGCGTGAGGGCGCAGGCGCCGTTCGGGTCCTTCTGCGCCTCGCTCGACGCCCGGTCGAGCGCGAGGATGAAGGCCTGCGAGGAGACGAGCGCCTCCTCGCCCGGCCGGGCGGCCTCGACCGCGAACGGGAGGATCTCGGCCGCCTCCGCGAGAGGTCTCCCGGGGAGAACGGCGTCCGAGGCGAGCTTCGCGAGGAGGTCCCTCGCCTCGCGCGCGGGAGCGCTCTCGCCGGTGAGGGTCCCTTCCTGGGCGACCCTCGCGAGGAGCCCCGCGCTCCCGGTGCGGTCGCCCGCCGCGAGGCGCGCTCTCGCCTTCTCGAGCGTCTGCGCTCCTCCCTCGCCCCGATTCGTCGCTTGCGGGCGAGTCGCGAGATAGCCGAGCCCCGCTCCCCCGGCCACGAGGAGCGCGACCGCGACTCCTCCGACCGAGCTCGCCTTTCTCTCCTTGACGGGCGGCTCCTCGCTCAAGCTTTTCTCCCGTGAAGAAGACCGCACCAGGCGAGCGGAGCGAGCCCAGGCGCAGACGACCCGAACCTCGGCGGGAGCACGACCGGCGGTCATGCCTTGCCGCTGCGGTCGGGCCCGACGCTCGCGCGAGAATCATCCCATGGAACCGCGCGAGCGCGAGAGCGGAGCCGGATTCACTGGCGCCTTGCGGCGGGGAATGCGTCGAGACCGATGCGCGGTGGGCCGCAAGGCGCAAGTGAATCATTGCACCACCGCATTCGCCTTCGGCGAACGCTCAATCGCCTGCTGGTAGGATCGTCGCGTGCGCTTCGTCTACTCGGCTCTCGTGTGGCTCCTCATCGGGGCGATCACGACCGTCTTCTCGACCTTCGTGATCGTCGCCGCGATCCTGCTCTGGCCCTTGGACCGCACGTCGCGCGTCGCGCAAGCGGGAGTGACCGTCTGGGGCCACCTCTGCTTCCGCGCGAACCCGAGGTGGCACCTCTCGGTGCGCGGCCGCGAGCGGCTCCGCGCCGCGGGAGCGTGCGTCCTCTGCTCGAACCACCAGTCGCAGGTCGACATCCTCGCGATCTCCGCGCTCCACGGGCAGTGGCGCTGGGTCTCGAAGCGAGAGATCTTCTGGATCCCTTTCCTGGGCTGGGCCATGAAGGCGATCGGGTGCCCGAGCGTGACGCGCGGCGACCGCTCGAGCGGGCAGCGCATGCTCGAGCAGTGCCGGAGCTGGCTCGATCGCGGGGTGTCGATCCTCATCTTCCCCGAGGGAACGCGGAGCGAGGACGGCGCGCTCGGCCCCTTCCGCCCGGGAGCGTTCAAGCTCGCGATCGAGACGGGGCGCCCCGTGCTCCCGATCGTCGTCGACGGCTCGAAGGACGCGCTGCCCAAGAAGTCGCTCGACGTCTTCCGCCGCGCGGACGTCGTCGTCTCCGTGCTCGAGGCGATCGACCCGGCGCCTTTTCGCGGCACGAACGACCTCGAGGGGCTCGCGGCGCTCACGCGGGAGAAGGTCGCGCGCGAGCTGGAGGCGCTCAGGTCTCCCTCGCGCGGCGAGGCGGCGGCGCGCTGACCCGGGGACGCTGCTCTAGGGGGTAGCTGCTCTTGGGTCTAGATGAACTCGAACCATCGGCCTCTTGTCAGGGATACTGGGAGCGCGTGAGCCCGAGGGACCCGATCCACCTCATCATCAACGAGCGCGCCGGCCGCGGACGCGGAGCGCGAGCGGGAGCGGAGGCCGAGGCCCTCCTCGTCTCGCGCGGCG
>JACQDU010000617.1 GCA_016200955.1 bacterium | reverse complement strand
CTCGGGTCCGAGAGCGGGTCGGCCTCGACCGAGAGGGCGTGGAGGATCGCCGACACGATCGCGGACGCCCGCTCGCGCTTCGCGGGGGAGGAGAGCGAGGCCTCGCGCGGCGGGGCGCCGAAGCTGGGCAGGACATCGACGCCCGAGCCTCCTCCGCGGAGCTTCCCGGGCGAGTAGACGTGGAAGCTCGCCGCCTTCTTCCACTGGGAGATCCTCTCGACGCTCTGGCCGCTACGCTCGAGGCCCTCTTTGATCCTGAGCGCCTCCTCGGGGGCCGTCTTTCCCGCGGGCACCCAGCGCATGAGGTCTCTCGGGTCGAGGCCGGGGAAGGCGAGAAGGAGGTTCGTCAGGTCTCCCTTGGGATCGAGGACCATCGCGCTCGCTCCCTGGAGGACCGCTTCCTCGAGGAGGACGTGCATGAGGCCCGTCTTCCCCGAACCCGTCCTCCCGAGGACGACCGCGTGGGTCACGAGGTCCTCGCGGTCGAGGACGAGCGCGGATTCTCCCTGGGCGACTTCGTGGCCCAAGAAGAGCTTTCCCGGCGGGACCTCCTGGAGGATCACTCGAGAGAATGAACCACGAAGTCGGGCAAAGGCGAAGAGGGTTTCACGAGAGCCTCGGAGCGCTCATCGACACCTGATAGCCGCCAAGACGCCAAGACGCCAAGAGCGTCCTGGAGCCTTTGCGTCTTGGCGGCATCACTTCACACGACCATGACGACGAGAGCCGCCACGAGGAGGAGCGTCGAGAGCATGGTCAGCTTCTCCGCCTGCTTGTAAGCCTGGAACTTCGCCCTGGCGATCGTGGCCAGGTCGTAGCTCGAGATCAGGACCGACTCGAGGACGCTCTCTCCCTCGCTGTCCCGGAACAGCTCGACGTAATCGTGCGCTCGTCCGAGCGAGGCAATGTGCTTGAAGAAGACGATCGAGGTCGGCCGCCTCTCCCCCGTCTCGGGAGCGCGGGCGACGATCACCCGCAGCGCGGCGACGAGCGCGAGCGCGCACGCCCCGAAGAAGGCGCCGAAGACGCACCGCATGTAGATCGGCGCCCCCGAGTGAAGGACGCCTATGTGAGGGACCATGACCGCGAGGAGGATCGAGTCGATCAGGAGGAGCCCGTTCGCCTTCGAGTCCGCGAACTGGACGAGCCCCTGGTTCAGCCCGAGCACCGAGAGCCCCGTAGCGAGCCGATCCGCGAGATCGAGCCGCTCCTTCGTCTTCTTGTCCTTGAACATGTTCCCCTCTCTTCCTGGAAGAATACCGAGTCATGCGCCCGCGCGTGGGGATCGACGTCCACTTCCTCGCCTCGCTCGAGGGGAACAGGACGTACGTCCTCTCGCTGCTGCGAGCGCTCGCGCGAGCCGGCGCCTGCGAGCGCTTCGAGATCGTCGCGTTCGGCTTCGACGCGAAGGCCGAAGCCGCTCTCCTGGGAGACGAGGCCGGCGCCTTCCGCTGGGAAGGCTCGCTCCCGCGAAGCTCGATCGTCCGCTCGGCGATCTCGATCCCGCTCGCCCAGGAGAGAGAGAGGCTCCTGGTCTGGCACGCCTGCTTCATGGCGCCGCTCCTCTCGCGCTCGAGGGTCGTGCTCGCGGTTCACGACGCTCTCGGCCTCACGCGGCCGGACCTCCTGCCGCCGCGGATCGCCCGGCGCATGAAGCTCCTCTTGCCTCGCTCGATCGACGTGGCCGCGCGCGTGCTCGTGCCGACCGCGTCCGTGCGAGACGACCTCGTCTCCCATGGAGTCGACCCGGGCAAGACGATCGTCGCCCCGATCGGGATCGACGAGCGGATCTTCGTGAGAGAGAGCCGGGCGGACGACTCCGAGACGCGCCGCTCCCTCGGCCTGGACGAGCGCCCCTACGTCCTCGCCGTCGGGAGAGCCGATCCCAGGAAGCAGCTTCCTCTCCTCGTGAGAGCGTTCGCTCGCTTGCCGTCCCGAGAGAGCGCTCGCCTCGTCCTCGCGGGCCCTCTCGCGGGAGAGCCGGCGCGCGCTCTCGATGAAGCCGCTCGCGAGGCGGGGATCGGGCCGTCTCTCCTGATCGTCGACTCTCCCGATGAGAGGAAGCTCGCCTCTCTCTACCGAGGGGCGAGCGCGCTCGCTTTCCCGAGCCTCGGAGAAGGCCTCGGCCTCCCCGTGCTCGAAGCTTTCGCGTGCGGGACTCCCGTCGTCGCGTCCGATCTCGCTCCCGTGAGAGAAGCCGCCTCTGGCGCGGCCCTCGCGCTCGTCCCTCCGGGCGACGAGAGCGCTCTCTCGGCCGCTCTCAGCGTGGTTGCGACTCGCGACCGACCATGAACGCTCGGAGCGGTGTCGGGAACGCGAAGACGCGAAGATGTGGAGACGCGACGGGCTCGGCCGGCGACGCCTAGCTTCTTCTTCAGACGTTCTCTGCGCCTTCGCGCCCTTGCGTCTTTGTGTTCTCTCGCGGGGTCGGGACGGGAGACCGTGCTGAATCGCGCCCTTTCATTCAGCTCAATAGACACCAGCTCAATAGAGACGAAAGCGCGGAGCCCGCGCCGACGGCGCGAGCCCCGCGTTCGCGTGAGCCGGAGACGACCTTAGCCGTGGTAATCGCCGTTCGGATGACCGGCGCTCGGGCCGCTGAGCCCCATGGTGTGGATCGGCGGCTTGTGACGGCGGCGCCCGCCGTTGAGCTTCTGGATCTCGTCCTGGGTCATTTCCTCGAGGAACTCGAGACCGAACGGCTTCGCGGTCTTCTCGTTCTCGTTGTTCTTCATGTGAGAGCTCCTTCGACCCTCTTCCTCGTTGAGATCCGTGTCGCGCAGAGCGTGCCAATCTCGGAGGCCGCGAAAGGGGCCCGAGCCCTTGATCTCCGACCCATCGACGCACGACGAGGTGCGTCATAAAGGCGACACTTTCCCAAAAATGGGTTTCGCCGCGCCGGCCCCGGAAAGACGGAGGCCCGCCCCCATTTCGGGAGGCGGGCCTCGGTGTATCTGGCGTCCTGAAAGTCGTTTAGTAGTCGCCGATCAGGTGGTTGCCGTGGGGAGCCGGATAGCTCGCCATCATGGTGTGGTACTTGTGCTTGTTGCCGCCGTTGATCCTCGCCGCTTCCTCCTCGGGGAGCGGCTCGAGGAGCTCGACGCCGAACGGCCTCGTCTCCTTCGCCATGCGATCGACGGCCTTCTCGTTCTTCACAGTTTCTCTCCTGAGCTTCCGTGAAACGGAAGCAGCCTTGCCAGGCAAGAGCGCAACGAGCGTGCCCGAAACGCGGGGAGTCAGTGCCAGGGCACCGAGTGCTCGACCCGGGTGCCGACGATCGAGTCGTGGAGAGCGAGCTTCTGGCGCCCAAGGGCCAGGAGGGTCTCTTCCTGGGCTACGCCAACCTCCCCATGGCCATCGGCAGCCTCGTGGGCGGCCCCGCCGGT
>JACQDU010000027.1 GCA_016200955.1 bacterium | reverse complement strand
CCGCCGGCTTCGGCCTCGTCGTCCTGGGAATCGGCCTCCAGATCGAGCGGATCTGGGCCTTCCTCCAGCAGCGGCGCTCGGCCGTCGTCCTGAACGTCTTCCTCATGACCGTCCTCGCGCTCGCGATGACGGTCCTCGTGAACTACATCGGCTACCGGAACTACCGGGAGTTCGACTGGACGCGCCAGGGCTTCTACTCGATCAGCGACGAGACGCTCCAGGTCCTCTCGCACCTCGAGCGGCCGATCAAGCTCTACGTCTTTCCCTTCGACCGGGGAGACGACCAGGACGTCGTCCGGCGGCTCATCGACCACTACTGCGCGCGGACCTCAAAGATCACCGTCGAGCGCCTGGACCCCGGCGAGGACCGCGCCCGCTTCCAGGAGATGGCGAAGCTCCTCGGCCTCGAGACCTGGTCGGACGCCCAGGGCATCATCGTCCAGTCGGGCTCGCCCGACGAGCGCGGAGCCTGGAAGTCGGAGAAGTCGAAGCACATCTCGTCGCGGGAGCTCTTCGAGTCGGGCTTCGACATGGAGTCGCGCGGCCGCGGCTCCCGGAAGTTCAAGGGAGAGTCCGTCCTCACGAGCGCGATCCTCGAGGTGAGCGAGTCCAGCAAGGCCAAGCTCTACTTCCTCACGGGCCACGGCGAAGCCAACATCGAGGGCCACTCGCCCGACAACCCCGATGAGCTGGGCGAGCTCACGCGCACGCTCAAGCAGAGGAACTACGACATCGCTCCCCTCGACCTCATGAGCGGCGGCAAGGGAGTGCCCGACGACGCGAGCGTGATCGTCGTCGCGGGGCCGAAGCGCCCGCTCGACGACCGCGAGGTCCTCGCGCTCCAGGCCTACTTGAAGGGCGGCGGCAGCCTCCTCGCGATGCTCAAGCCCGTGAAGAAGCCGAACGCGGCCGCGACGAAGCTCGTCTGGGTCGAGTCGGGCCTGGAGCGCCTCCTCAGGAGCTACAACGTCGAGCTCCAGAACCTCGAGCTCGCCGCGCTCCGGCGGAACGGGACGCTCATCGAGGTCGTGCAGGAGATCCTCTGCACCGGCTGGGACTCCCAGAGCAAGATCACGCAGCCTTTCCTGGCCATGGGAGGCGTGCGGGCCGGCATGATCCAGCCGCGCCCCTTGAAGGCCCTCACCGAGAACCCGAAGGCGAAGGCCACGGAGATCCTGAAGACGCAGCCGTCCTGGGCGGTGCCGGACATCCGGGAGATGGTCGAGTCCGAGCAGCTCCCTCCGAGGGAGGAGCTGATCCCGCGCGCCGTGATGGTCCAGGTCGAGGAGCACCTCGACTCGCCTCCCGCGAAGCCCGGCGAGAAGCCGAAGGAGCGCACGACCAAGATCGTCGTCGTCGGCGAGTCCCAGTGGGTCTCGAACCCGCTCCTCGAGGCGCCCGGCGTCGTGAACCAGGCGCTCCTCCAGAACTGCATCGCTTACCTCGTGGGACAGGAGCGCTTCTCGAAGGAGCCCGTGCGCGAGTCGAGCTACAAGATCGACATGAAGCCCGAGCTCGTGGACGCGTACTCGCTGCTCGCCTTGCCGGGCATGCCGATCTACGCCGTCCTCATGGGCCTCGTGGTCTGGATCGTCCGCAGGAGATGAGCGCAGCAACATGAACTTCAAGACGACGATCGTCCTCCTCCTGGTCGTGGCGGGCCTCTGCGGCTACGTCTACATGACCTCGAACGCGCCGCCTCTCGTGCCGCGAGGGAGCCTTCCGAAGCGCCTGTTCCAGGCGTTCGAGCCCGACGACGCGACCGCCGTCGCCTTCGTGAGGAGCGGCGGCAAGGAAGAAGTCGTGGCGACCCGGGTCACGATCCCTGCGCCCAAGGACACGGTCACGGGACCCAAGGAAAAGAAGGTCTGGAAGCTCGAGAAGCCCGTCCTCGACGACGCCGACGCCGGGAAGATCAACGACCTCCTCGCCAAGGTCCAGTTCCTCGAGTGCGAGAAGCAGTACGACGAGGCCGCCTCGAAGGCCGTGGCCTTCGGGCAGACCGAGCTCTCGCTCACGATCTCGCGGCCGCAGGACAAGGGCGGCGACGTGAAGATCGAGATCGGCGCGACGGCGGGCACGAGCGACGTGCACTTCGCGCGCGTCTCGAATCGGCCTTACGTCTACATCATCAACAAGGAGCTCCCGAACCTCCTCGAGAGGCCGCTCTTCGACTTCCGCACGAAGCAGCTCTTCTCGATCGCAGGGATCGACGTGGACAAGCTCACGATCAAGGTCCAGGCCGAGCAGGGCCCCGCGAGCCAGCCTCGCTTGACCGAGCTCGTGAAGGGCAAGGACCACTTCTGGCGCCTCGGAGGCGAGGGAGGCGATCTCCTCGACACGAAGAAGATCGACGACCTCCTTCCGAAGGTCCGCGACCTGAAGCCGAACGGCATCGCCGCGGACGCTCCCTCGCCGGCCGCTCTCGCGGACTACGGGCTCGCGCAGCCCGAGATCGAGCTCACGCTCCTCCAGGAAGTGAAGGACGAGCCGCCGAAGACGGAGACGATCTCTCTCGGCGCGAAGGTGCCGGGGAAGGACGCGCGCTACGGAAGGCTCTCGGGAAGGCCCTTCGTCTACACGATCGACGCGAGCGCGCTCCTCTCGGAGCTCGGGAAGGTCAAGGACGGGCAGTCTCTCAGGACCGACACGCTCCTCCTCCTCCACGCGGGGACCGAGGGAGTCACGGGCCTCCAGGCGACCTGGAAGGCGCCCGCGCGCGAGCTCAAGCTCAAGAAGAGCGACAAGGAGAAGGGCGACAAGGAGTGGTCGCTCGAGCTCCCGTCGAAGTCGTTCGGCGACGAGACCGCGATCAAGGCCCTCCTGAGGCAGATCGCCGAGCTCAAGGTCGTCTCGCGCGAGGGTCCGGACGCGATCAAGACGCTCGAGAAGTTCGGCCTCGCCGAGCCGCCGCTCGTGCTGACGGTCGACGAAGGAACGGTCACACGCGTCCTCCAGATCGGCTTCCCCGTGCCGGAGAAGGACGGCCTCACCTACGTCCGCCGCGGCGACGAGGCCCGCGTCCTCACGGCGAAGCTCGGCGACCTCCCGCAGAAGCTCGACACCGGCTCGCACTCGCTCCGCACGAAGACCCTCCTGAAAGCGAGCCACTGGGAGGCGCTCGAGGTCAAGCTCCTCGGCCCCGACGGAACGCCGCTCAAGGGCGCGGACGGGAAGCCGCAGCTGAACGCGTCCAAGAAGGACGGGAAGTGGCAGCTCGCCGATCAGCCCGATCTCGATGTGAACGACAAGCTCGCGAAGTTCCTCGAGACGTTCGACGAGCTCAAGGCCATCGAGATCGTGGACGACGCCTCTCCCGTGAAGCTCCCCGTCTTCGGCCTCGACAAGCCGAACAAGCTCGTCGTCACGACCGAGTCGTGGGACTCCGAGGCGCAAAAGAAGAAGAAGCAGGACAAGGCGCTCCTCCTCGGCAAGCGCGACGGCGATCGCGTCTACGCCATGGAGGAGGGCGGAGGCGCCGTCGCGAGGATCGACGCCGAGCTCCTCGACCGCATCGCGCGCGGCTTCCAGAAGGAGAAGGAGATCTTCTCCGCCGACGCGACGTTCGCTCAGTGGATCGTCGTGAAGGAGGGCGAGAAGGAGATCGTCCGCCTCGAGAAGCGCAAGGACTTGATGGAAGACGAATGGTTCCTGGGAGACCGGAAGCTCCAGAAGGCCGAGGTCGAGAAGGTCGTCGATCTGTTCTCGAAGATCGAAGCCTCGCGCACCGAGGAAGCGACCGACGCGAAGAAGAAGGAGCGCGGCTTCTCTCCTCCCGCGCGCAAGATCGAGATCCACGTGAAGAAGACGTGGGGCGACAAGCAGGAGGAGACCAAGACGCTCCTCGTGAGCTCCGTCTCGACCGGGAAGGAACACGAGGTCTACGCCATGGAGGAGGCCGGCTCCGAGCTCGGCGTCATCTACGACCTCCCGCTCGTCAAGCTGAACGCTCTCATCGCCTCTCCGCCTTTCGCGCAGGCGAAGACCGACGGCGTGAGCCACGTAGGCTCTCCCGACACGGCGGCCGTCTCCTCGCCGAATCGGTAGCTCCGCCCTCCGCCGAAGGGCGCTCGCTTCCTCGAGTCCCGCGCTCGCGTCGCGGTGATCGGCTCGCTCCGACGCGCCGCTGAACAGTTTGCGAGGCGGCGTGTAGTTCTCGTTCGCGCGACGTCTCGTCCGCCGACACGCATCGCGGGATCGTGCGCCCGGGCGGGCGGGGAGGCTCCATGCTCGGCTGTCTTGGCCGATGGGTCCGTGCGACCTTCGACTACAACCCGATCTTCCCGATCTCGGCGCTCCTCCTGCTCTCGGGCGTGCAGCAGCTCGTGCACGAGGGCGCGATCGATGCCGGGAGCGCGGGTGGCGCCGTCTGCGGCGTCTCGATCGTGCAGGCCTACGAGCTCGCGCTGCTCGCCGTGGCGCTCCTCGTCCTCTGGCCGCGCAAGATCGCCTACGAGACGACGGCGATCCTGATCATCTTCGGCGTCGTTCGCTTCGCGCCCTTGTTCCTCGCGATCGGCCTCGCCGTCGAGGGCCAACCGCGCGAGGCGGCGTTCCTGGGAGGCGGCCTGGCCCTCCTCATGGCGCTCCAGAACGAGGCGATCTCGCGGAAGATCCTTCCCGGGGAGCGGTGGGAGCTCTGGTACGACGGCGCGCTCTACACGGTCGCGGCGGTCGGCCTCCCGCTCCTCGCACACGAGCTCGCGCGAGGCACCGGCGCGAGCTTCTCCCACGACGCGGCGCGGCCGATCCAGCTCGGCGCGTGGTGGGGCTGCGCCGTTCTCCTCGCGCCGCTCGCGCTCTGCCTGCCGCAGCTCGGCGAGGACGCCCCGCTCTTCGTCCAGGGACCGACGGCCACGCTGCGCTCGTGGCTCGCGAGGAGGACCGGGCTCTGCCTCCTCGGTCTGCCGGCGCTCCTCGGGAACGCGCTGTGGCTCGGAGGCGCGGCGCCGGTGCCGCTCTTCCTCCTGCCGCTCGCCCTCGTCGCGGTCGGCGTCGCGCGCGCCGTCGCGAAGGCGGCGGGAGCGGCGGATCGCCCAGGGCTCGCTCACGTGCCCGCGGTCCTCGCGGTGGGCGTGCTCCTCCTCCCGCTGGACTTGCTCGTCGGCCGGACCGATTTCATCGGCCGCCCCGCGGCGCTCGCCCTGTTCCTGCCGTTCGCGGGAGCCGCTCTCCCTCTCCTCGCTCCCGGTCGAGCGAGGAGCGGCCTGAGAAGCCTGGCGCTCGTCGCGGGCGCCGCGCCCCTCGTGCTCGCTCCCAGTCTCGTCGCGGGAGAGCGCTACCTCATCGTGCTCTCCGTGCTCCTCGTCCTCGTGGGTCTCGCGAAGAAGAACGAGCGGCTCCTCGCGCACGGCGCGATCGCGGCGCTCGCGCTCTCGGCCCACCTGACATGGGACGGCGACCTCGGTCCTCTGCGCGGCACCGGCTCTCCTCGAGACTGCGCGCGGCGTGCCGCCGACCTCGACCGTCGCCGTCGCGCTCGGCGCCGCGGCGGCGGTCGGCTTCCTCGCCCGGCGCCGGCATGAGCCGCTCGCGGTCAAGGGAGCCGCCGGCCTCGCTCTCGTCGTGCTCGCGAGGCGCCTCGCGCCCATCGTCGACCCGGGCGTCGCGCTCGTCGCCCACCCGTTCGCGTCTCTCGTCGCCGGCACGGCCGTCGCGCTCGGTCGCGAGCGGCGAGCGAGCGAGGCGAGGGCCCGGGAGGCGGCCGCCGCCCCATGATCTGCCCCTACTGCCGGGCGGAGCTGCTCGCGCCGGAAGCGGTCGCGTGTCGGCGCTGCGCCACGCCGGTCCACGGGGCCTGCGCCGAGGTCCACGGAAGATGCGTGACGTTCGGCTGCTCGTCCTCGGGCTTCGTCCTGGCGCCCGGAGTCCGCGCGCATGGGTCTCTCGCGACGCCGGTGGCTCCGCTGACCCGTCACGTCCGGCGGACCATCGCGGCGGCGGCAACGGTCGCGCTCGCGCCTCTCGAGGATGCGGCGCTCGCCGCGCTCGGCACCGCGGGGTTCGTCGGGCTCGTCCTCTCGCTGCTCTGACGGCACGGAAGAGGGCCGACGGAGTGGAGATCGGCAACATTCTTCATCGCGCCCGTCGCTCGATGTGACGGAAGCCGTCGATGAGAGTGAGGCAACGGATTCACCACGGAGGCACGGAGACACGGAGAAAGGCAGGCTCTCGGCGGTCTCCGTGCCTCGGCGTCTCCGCGGTGAGAGTCTTCGC
The DNA here is from genome assembly GCA_016200955.1 of bacterium. Classification (GTDB taxonomy): domain Bacteria; phylum Planctomycetota; class J058; order J058; family JACQDU01; genus JACQDU01. The sequence continues at coordinate 4,892 of JACQDU010000027.1, read as the reverse complement.
CAAGAAGGGCTTCGCGCGGGAGCGGGACTCCTCGGGACGCACCGGAGACGAAACGTCCCGGAGGGCTCACTCCGTTCGAACGCGAAGCTTCAATCCGACCGCCTCCTTTGTATCCGCCGAAGCCCGCGAGACGCTGCCCGGGAAGCTGCGCTGCGGGCGAATGGCCCCGTTCATGCGGTGTCCTCTGGCCAGGACATGGAAAAGACCGCCGACGACCCCGCGTCCAAGGTCGACGTCCCGAGAGTGGTCCTGGGGACGATCGTCGTGCTCGGCGTCGCGAGCGGATTCTGGCTCGTCTTCAAGTTCTCCGGACCGTTGTGCACGCTCTCGATGGCCATGGTGCTCGGCACGTCGGTGAGACCCTGGCTGGAGTGGCTCCATCGTCGGGGACTCTCGCGCTGGACGAGCGCTCTGCTCGCTTACGCGGCGCTGTTGGCGCTCGTCGTCGCGATCCTCGTCCTCGTCATGCCCGTTCTCATCGAGCAGGCCACGGCGTTCGCGGCCAATCTCCCGAGTCATCTCGACAGCGTGCGCCGGCGCTTGCAAGCCACGTCGAGCCTGACGCTCCACACGATCGCGGCCGCCCTCCCGACGGAGCTCACCCTGTCGTCGCCGGGAGAGCTCGCGACGCCGCCCAAGCACCCGACGCTCGCCGACCTCGGGTGGGTCGCGAAGGGGATCTTCACCATCGCCGCGATCCTCGTCCTGAGCTTCTACTGGACGCTGGAGGGCGAGGTGACCATCCGAGCCTCGCTGCTCGTCTTCGGCCTCGAGCGTCGAGAGAGACTGCGCGAGCTCGTCGAGGCGGCGGAGGCTCGCGTCGGCTGGTACGTCCGGGGACAGCTCGTGGTCTCGTTCGTGACGACCGTCCTGTCGTTCATCGCGTTCGCCCTCATCGGTCTCCCGGACGCGCTCGTCCTCGCGCTCCTGGCGGGAGTGGCCGGAGTCCTGCCGGTCTTCGGCGCGCCCGTGGCGGCGGCGCCGGCGCTCCTCCTTGCGCTCTCGGTCGATCCCGGGCTCGTGCCGCCGGTGCTCCTCGCGGCGACGGTCATCCACCTCGTTCAGGAGTACGTCGTCGCGCCGCGCGTCCTCGGGAAGTCGATCGGCGTGCATCCCTTCACGATCCTCCTCGCGATCAGCGGGTTCAGCTCTCTCCTCGGGTTCGCGGGCGCTCTCGTCGCGATCCCCGCGGCCGCGATCGTGCAGCTTCTCCTCGAGCGGCTCGTCTTCGACGGCGATGAGCCCTCCGCGCCGCCTCGGCGCGATCGACTGAGCGTGCTCCGCCTCGAGGCGAGACAGCTCGCGCTCGACGTTCGCCGGCAGGGGAGGGACAAGCCCGACGAGCTCACGAGCCCCCTCACCGGGGTGGAGGACATGGTCGAGTCGATCGCGAACGATGTGGACAAGATGCTCTCCGAGGCGGGCTCGCCGGACCCCTCGCCATGAGGAGGCTCGCGCTGACGACCCTCGTCGTCCTCTCGATGCTGACCGCGGCGTTCGCGATCTGGGAGCTCCGCAGCGCCGTCGTGCTCTTCCTGATCTCGCTCGGGATCGCCGCGGCCACGCTACCCTTCATCGAGAGCCTCGTCGCTCGGCGCGTGCCCCCGTCGATCGCGATCCTCCTCGCCTACTCGGGCGTGGTGCTCGTCCTCGGCCTGCTGCTCTTCTTCGCCGCCGGCTCGCTCCTCGTCGAGCTCAAGGAGGCGACCGACGAGCTCCTCCTGGCGTGCTCCCGCCTCGGGACGCTCTGGGCCGAAGGGAACATCTTCCAGCGAACGATCGCCGAGCGCCTCCCGACGGCCGAGCCGGGCGCCGACGCCTCGCGTCTCGGCAGTCTCACGGTCGAGGTGCTCGGGTTCTCGCTCGACGTCGCCCGGCTCGTCGGGCAAGTCGTCGTCGTCCTCGTCCTGAGCATCTTCTGGACGGCCAACCGGCAGTCCTTCGAGCGCCTCTGGCTCTCTCTCGTCCCCGCCCACGCGCGCCCGGCCGCGACGAGGATCTGGACGGACGTGCGCACGGGTGTCGGCGCGAAGGTCGGGCAGGAGCTCGTGCAGAGCCTCCTCGCGATCGTGGTCCTCGACCTGGGCTTCCATGCCATGGGCCTCTCGTACGCGACGCTCCCCGCGTTCGCGAGCGGGCTTCTCCGGCTCGTGCCTCTCGTGGGGCAGTGTCTCGCGGTCCTCGCGGCGCTCCTCGCCGGGCTCTCGCTGCGCCCGATGCTCGCGCTCCTCGCGGCGACGTACGCGCTCGCGGTGCTGTTCCTGCTCGATGCCGTCGTCTCTCCTCGCGTCTTCGGCACCCGTCGCTACAGCCCGCTCGTCGTCACGCTGACGGCCTTCGCGCTCGCCGACACGTACGGCCTCGGAGGCCTTCTCGTGGCGCCCGCGGTCGCAGCCGCGATCCAGATCGTCGCCCAGGGTCTCTTCAGCGAGCGCGAGGTCGCGACCTCGCCGCACAAGGCCGACCTCGACGAACGCATGGAAGCGCTCGAGAGGCTCCTCGCCAAGGTCGGCGAGACGAGGCCTCCCGAGCTCGAGAGCGTCGTGAGGCGTCTCACGGACCTCGTGCGCGAGGCCGAGGAGGCCGCGACGTCGTCGTGAGCTACTTCCTCTTCGCCTTGCGCGCCCGGGCGACCTCTCGGCGTGGCGCGAGACAGCGCCGCGGCTTGCCGCCGCGTGCCCCTCGCGCGAGAGAGCCATCCTCCTCTCCCTGTCGCGGTAAGCTCCACGTCTCGAGACGCGGCAGGCGCTCTCGAGGCGTGACGGAGTCCGAGACCTTGAACGGGGCAAAGCACGAGCCGCTCGTCCCTTTCGCGATGCCGCACGAGGCTCCGGGCGCCGGGGACCTCCGAGCTCCGGCGACGGCTCGAGCGCTCGGAGTTCTTCGGCCGACCGCACGAAATCCTCCGTGGCGGAGCCCGGCCGTGCCGGATCCGCCGGCACGACTCGGGTCACGAAGCGTTCGAGGCACGGGCCACTCCTCGAAACGATCCGGTCGAGCGCGCATGCCGAGCGCCTTCGCCGCGCGGGCGGGGCCATCGCCGGGCATCCTTCGCTCCGGACACGGGCCTCCAGGGCGTTCCTTTCGTGGACTTTGGCACGACCGGTGCCGTGCCTTGCCGAGAGTTTGGTCGGGCGACGTCGGCCTCGACGGAAAGGAATCGCCATGTTGCAGTGGGCGCTGATTTTTCTCGTGGTCGCCATCGTCGCGGCGATCTTCGGCTTCACAGGGATCGCGGCCGACTCGGCGTGGATCGCGCGCGTCCTGTTCCTGATCTTCGTCGTGATGTTCCTCTGCTCCGCGATCTCCCACATGGGCCGTGGCAAGGGTCCCACGCTCTAGGTCACGAGAGCGGCGCGACCGGTTGTCGGTTCCGATCAAGGAGATATCCATGCGGAGGATCCTCGGAAGCGTGCTGCTGGTCGCCGGGATCGTCGTCCTCGTGATGGCTCAAGAAAGCTCGGAGAGCGTCGCCGATCAGACCAGGCATTTGCTCACGGGACGCTACACGGACCAGACGGTGCGGCTGACGGTCGGCGGCGCGATCGCGACCGTGCTGGGGCTAATCTTCATCGGAATGCCCGCGAGGGGCGACTCGGCGTCGTGATCGCGCGGGTCGAGTGGCCGGAACAGGAAAGGTCCATGCGAGGCTCCCAGGAGGATCAAGACGGCCTTGCCGAGCTCGCCGAGGCGACGCTCGACGGGCTCGGCCACCTCATGGCGGAGCACGTCCGCCTCTCCAAGCTCGAGCTCGAAGCCCAGCTCGAGAGGCTCTGGCGGCGCGCGGTGCTGTGCCTGGCGGTGGTCTTCCTGATCGCGCTCGGGTACGCCCTGGCCTGCCTCGGGCTCTGCCTCGTGCTCTCGCCCTGGACGGGGCTCGCGGGCGCCTTGCTCGCGCTCGGCGGCGCCCACATCACGTGCGGCGCGATCGGCCTCCAGCTGGTTCTTGCGACGATGAAACCCGCCCTCGGAGCGGAGACCGCGGGCGAGGTTCAGCGCAGCTTGGCGGAGCTCGCTCGTGCCCTGCGAGCGGAGGCTGGGCATGCCCCGGAGAACACTTGAGCGCGAGCTGATCCGCACGGAGGAGAGCGTCGCTCGCGCGCGCGCCGACGTCGCCCTGTCGCTGGCGGCGCTCCGGCAGGAGCTCCGGAGGCGCCTCGACTGGCACGCCTGGGTGGCCAGGAACCGGGTCGTGGTGCTCGGCCTCGCGTTCGGCCTGGGTTTCTACATCGGATCTCGACGTTGATCCCGTGGGAGACCGGGGACGAGCGACGCCGTGACGATCTTCCCTGGAGAAGGACGCGTGAGCGGAACGCTCACGGTGAGGAGAGAGACGATGGAGACGATCGCAGAGGTCAAGGACACCGTGCGCAAGCTCGAGGAAGCCGTCAAACCCTCGATCGAGAAGGCACACGCGAGGATCTCGGGTTGGAACGCCCGCGTCGTGGCCCTGATCGAGGAGCACCCGGGCAAGTGCGTCCTCGGCGCCCTCGCGCTGGGCTACCTGGTCGGACGCCTGGCACGGCGTCGCTGACCCGATCGCCGATCGAAGGAGGTCCACTCTCATGAAGACGAACGGCTCGAAGGCGAAGGGCAAGCACGAGACGGAGGACGGCGGGACCCACGCCGTCGTCCGCGGACTGGAGCGCCTCGAGAGCCAGGCCGGGCTCGCCATCTCGATGGCTCGAGACGCGAAGGCCCGGCTCGACGAGCGCGTGCGCCGCCATCCGTACGGGATGCTCGCCGCCGCGCTCGGCGTGGGCTACGTCCTGGGCGGCGGGCTGTCCTCGCCGCTCACCTCCCGGGCCATCCGGTTCGGTCTTCGCCTCGGATGGCGAGTGGCCTTGATCCCGATGCTCGAGACGGAGCTCCTCGGGATCGCGGCCGAGGCC
>JACQDU010000616.1 GCA_016200955.1 bacterium | reverse complement strand
GCTCGACGGCGTGGAGGACGCGGAGCCCGGCGCCCCGACGCTGACGAAGGCCGGCCTCGTGTTCGGGACGCCCGAGTACATCTCGCCCGAGCAGGCGATGGCGCACAAGGCCGACGGGCGCGCGGACCTCTACGCGGTCGGCGTGATCCTCTACGAGCTCTTCACGGGCAAGCTGCCTTTCGTCTCGAAGACGCTGCGCGAGATCCTGAAGGACAGCATCGAGACGCGCCCGATCCCTCTCGCGGAGGCCGCTCCCGGCCACGCGGTCCCCGAGGCCGCCGAGAGGTTCCTCTTCAAGATGCTCGAGAAGGACCCTCTCGTGCGCCCGCAGACCGCGAACGACGCCCTCGCGCTCCTCTCGGAAGCGCGCGGGTCCACGAGGAAGAAGTCGAGGAAGAAGACCGAGGAGAGCCCGGCGGCCGCGAAGAAGGGATGCTTCGGGTTGTTCTTCTTCTGACGGCTCGAAGCGCGAGGACGCGAAGACGCAAAGACGCGAAGGGCTGCCGCTTGAAGCGGTGCTCCTGTCTTTGCGCCTTTGCGCCTTCGAGCCTTTGCGTTTCTCGCCTCGGGCGGACGGATCGGAACGGGAGAGACGGCTCGGATCGCTCCATCGTTCAGCGAGGCTGCGACGCGTCGACGACGGTCGTCCCCTCGACGCCCTCCTTGTGGATGAACGCGAACTCCGTCGAGTCGAGCCAGTCGTAGACCTGCGAGATCGGCGTGACGATCCCCATGTGAGGGACGGCGACGTCGATCAGGCTCTTGTAGGCCGAGATCCGCGAGAGGATCCCCACGAGCTGCCGCGTCTCGGAGAGGTAGATCCCTCCGCCCGAGTTACCGAAGATCGTCGGAGCCGAGACCATCCAGTAAGTGAGCCCGTCGAGCTCCTTGTTCCGCGAGGTGATCTCTCCCGAGGTCGCGAGCGGGGAGTATCCGAGCGGGCAGCCGATCGCGTGCACGCGAGCGAAGACGGTCGCTCGCTCGAGCTCCTGCGGTCGCGGGAGCCGGGCGACGGCGCCGCACGTTCTCTCCGACTCGACCTCGAGGAGCGCCAGGTCGAGCGACTCGTTGCGGGCGACGACACGGCCCCTCTCCTCGCGAGAGCGCGACTGCTCGTCGTAGATGTCCACCTCGATCGGCACGGGCGAGCCCTCGCCCGCGGCGTTGTCTTTCACGATGTGCCAGGCCGTGAGGACGAAGGTCCTCGTGCGTCCGGCGCGCTTCCGCGACCAGACGAGCGTCCCCGAGCCGACCTCGCTCTTCGCGTTCACGCGGACCGTCGGCTCCACGCACTCGCGCCGCACGAGCTCCGCGTCGAGCGAGCGAGCCTGAGCGGCCCGATCGGCGGCGGCCTGCAGGAGAGAGACGCGCGAGTCGAGCGTCGCGATGTCGGAGCGCGTGCGCTGTGCGTCGGCCGCCCGGAGACGCTCGAGCTCGTCGGTGAGACGAGCGTGCTCCTCGCGGTCGCGGGCTCGCTCGCGCTCGAGAGCGGCCGCGACCTCGCCCGCGCGCTTCTCGAGGAGGCGGAGGGAGCGCTCCTCGTGCTCGAGGCGCGCTCCGAGGAGGTCGATCCCCTCGCTCGCCGACCTCTGCTCCGCGAGGATCTCGCGGGCGTGCGCGGCGAGCACGGCTCCTCCTCCCAGGAAGGCAGCCGAGGAGACGAGCGCGATCCGTCGTGCGGCGCCAGAGCTCACGAACGGCCTCCTGTTCGGCGGACGTTCCGCCGTCCTCCGGGACCCAGTCAAGATTTCGGTCGGGAGAGCCGTCGCCCTTTTGCCCCGCCCGGAGATCCGTAGAATGTCCCGCCTTCGCGCGTGTCCTTTCGCCGGACTCCGCGCTGCCTGGAGGGAACATGAACGACTGGGCTCTCATCCTCGGCGCATCGAGCGGCTTCGGCGGAGCGACGGCGCGCGCCTGCGCCCGGGGCGGCATGAGCGTGATCGGCGTCCACCTCGACCGGAAGGCGACCCTCCCGGACGCCGAGGCCGTGGCGGCCGACATCAAGTCCGCGGGCCGCGAGGCCCTGTTCTTCAACGTCAACGCCGCGGACGAGGAGAAGCGCAAGGAAGTCCTGGACGCCGTCGCCCAGCGCTTCCAGGCCGGAGGCCCTCACCGCGTGCGCGTCCTCCTCCACTCGCTCGCCTTCGGGACGCTCAAGCCTTACTTCGCGCCCGAGCCCAAGGACGCGCTCAACAAGGACAACGTCCAGATGACGCTCGACGTGATGGCTCACTCGCTCGTCTACTGGGTGCAGGAAGTCCACCGCCGGAAGCTGTTCGGGCGGGGCTCGCGGATCTTCGCCATGACGAGCGCGGGCGGGACGCGCGTGGCCGCGACCTACGGCGCCGTCTCGGCGGCGAAGGCCGCCCTCGAGTCTCACATCCGGCAGATCGCCTTCGAGCTCGCGAAGGACGGGATCGCCGCGAACTCGATCCGAGCCGGCGTCACGGACACCCCGGCTCTCAGGAAGATCCCCGGTCACGAGAAGATGATCGAGTACGCGACGAAGATGAACCCGCACGGCCGCCTCACGACGCCCGAGGACGTCGCGCGAGCGATCGTCGCGCTCTCTCACGACGACCTGGGCTGGCTCACGGGGAACGTCCTCGGCGTCGACGGCGGCGAGGACATCGCGATGTCGTCGTAGCGCCCGGGCCGGTCCGCACCGTGCAGTCCCTCCATCGGAGCCGCGCGCAAGGACGGCGCCGACGGCCACCCGTGACTGGTGACCGGCAACCGGAGACCGGAGACCGGCGACCGGCAACCGGCGACCGGCAACCGGCGACCGGCAACCGGCGACCGGCAACCGGCGACCGGCAACCGGTGACCCGCAACCGGTGACCGGCACCCCGAGGCAGCTAGCGCCCGGGAGACCCTGCGCCTAGATTCTCCGCGGAACCGATGTCAGAGGGAACGCTGCCTCCCGGGACGAAGCTCGGGAGCTACACGGTCCTCGAGGCCCTGGGTCACGGGGGCATGGGCGTCGTCTACAAGGCGCGGGACGAGCGCCAGGGACGCGTCGTCGCGCTCAAGGTCCTCTCGCGAGAGCTCGCTGGGAATCCGCGCTTCCGCGCGCGCTTCGAGCGAGAGGCGAAGGCGGCCGCGGCCGTCACTCACCGGAACGTGACGGCGTTCCTGTTCGTGGGAGAAGACCGGGGGCTCCTCCACATCGCGCTCGAGTACGTCCCTCGAGGGACGCTCCGCTCGCTCTTGAAGGAGAGGGGCGTCTTCGAGCCGCTCGAGGCCGCGGCGCTCGCGGCGCAGATCGCGCGCGGGCTGGCGGCGATCCACGCCGTGGGCCTCGTCCACCGGGACGTGAAGCCGGCCAACATCCTCATGGACGAGGAGGGGAGGCCCAAGCTCACCGACTTCGGCATCGTCGGGACGAGCGTCGAGTCGAGGGTCGAGCTCGCGAAGTCGCTCACGAGGACGGGCGAGCTCCTGGGAACGCTCCAGTACGTCGCGCCCGAGCAGATCGAGGACGCCAAGCGCGTGGACGCGCGCGCGGACCTCTACGCGCTCGGGTGCCTCCTCCACATGCTGATCGCGGGGAGGGCTCCGTTCGAGGGGATCGGCTACGAGCTCGTGAAGAAGCACCTCGCGGACGCGCCGCCGCCACTCCGGAGGGTCGTCCCGCGCGTGCCGGTGCCTCTCGAGCGTCTCGTGCTCCGTCTCCTCGAGAAGGACCCGGCCGCGCGGCCCGCGACGGCGCTCGAGGTGGCGGAGGAGCTCGAGGAGATCGCGGGGTCGCGCCAGGCCGCCGCTCCCGCGAAGGCGCCGGCGTCGAGGGTCGCGATCGGGTTCGCGCTGGGCCTGCCGATCGCCGCGGGGCTCGTCGTGACCGCGGCGCTCCTCGTCCCGCGGGACTCGAAGGAGAGCGAGCCCTCGCCGCCCGCGACGACGAACAACGCGGAGAAGACGGGTGACCCGAAGGAACCGCCCCGTCCGGCTTCCTTCCCCGACTCGACGCGGTCCTTCCTCCTGTCGCAGAAGGGCACCGCGCGGCTCACCCAGGTCTTCGGCTCGTACGACTGGAAGCACTCGTACTCGGTCTACGCCGCTCTCCCTACGCCCGACGGGAAAAGGATCGTGGACGCGAGCCGCGACGGCACGGCCGTCGTCTGGGACGCCGCGACGGGGACCGAGCTCGTTCGATTCCGCGAGCACGGGATCTGCGTCTACTCGCTCGCGCTCTCGCCCGACGGAGCTCTCGCGGCGACGGGGAGCATCGACGGCATGGTGCGCATCTGGGAGGTCGCGACGGGGAAGCCCGTCCGCACGCTCGAGCCGCCGGAGCTCGGCTGCCCCTGCCACGACGGCAAGCAGGTGAACTCGATCGACTTCTCGCGCGACGGCTCGCGGATCGTGACGGCCTGCTCCGACCACAGGATCCGCTGGTGGGACGCGCGCGACGGGACCTTCCTCGGGATGCTCTCGGACGAGAAGCCTGTCTGGACCGCTCGCTTCCTCCCGGGCGCGAAGCGCGTCGTCGCGGGCTGCGAGGAACCCGCATTCCCCGTGAGGGTCTGGGACCTCGAGACGAGGAAGAGCACGGACGTCGCCGAGAGGGGAGGAGGCTTCGTCCACATCGCCGTCTCCCGCGCCGGCGATCAGGCCTTCGTCGGGAGCTTCGACGGGGAGGTGCACGTCTTGGACCTCCTCGCGGGCCGCGAGAGCGCGACCTGGAAGGCTCACCCGAACGGAGTGACGTGGCCGGCCTTCTCTCCCCTCGAGGGAGCGCTCCTGACCGGGTCCATCATGGACGACAAGGTCCAGCTCTGGGACGTCGCCACGCGCGCGACGAGGAGGACGTTCCCCTGCCACGGGCACGCCGTCCGCTCCGTCTCGTTCTTCCCGGACGGGTCCCGCGCCGTGTCCGCGGGAGAGGAGGGCGCGCTCCGCCTCTGGGACCTCGAGCGAGGCCAGGAGATCGCTCCGAGCCCGGGCCACCGCTCCGAGGTCTGGGCCATCGCGTTCCTCAGGGACGGGAAGCGGTTCGTGACGGGCTCGCGCGACGGCACGCTCCGCGTGTGGGACGCCGCCACGGGTCGCGAGGAGCGCGCGATCGAGGTCCCCGACGCCGTCCTGGGGCTCGCCCTCTCCCAGGACGGAACGCAGGCGCTGACGGCGGGTCCGAACGGGACCGTCCGCCTCTGGGACACGACGAGCTGGAAGATGATCCGCGCTCTCGAGGGGCACACGGGCCTCGTGCGCGCTCTTGCCCTCTCCCTTGGCGCGAAGTTCGCCGTCACGGGAGGAGAGGACGAACGGGTCATCCTCTGGAACCTCTCGACGGGAGAGAAGGTCTGGCAGAAGGACCACGAGAAGGAGCGAGAGCCGGATCAACAATGGTCCGACTTCGTCGCCTTCGCCGGCGACCTCGTGCTGGCCACGAGCGGGAACCTCATCCTCGCGCTCGACGCGAAGACCGGAAAGCTCGAGTCCACCAAGAAGGCCGGGCATCTGGTGGACGCGGCCCTCCAGCTCCAGGACGGCCGCATCGTGACGTGCGGGCGCGACGGGAGCCTGAAGCTCTGGGGCCTCGGAAAGGACGACGCCGTCCGCGAGCTCAAGGGCCAGCCCCAGGTGAGCTACGGCGTCGCCGTCTCGCCCGACCAGAAGCGCCTCGTCACCGCGGCGCTGGACGGGAAGATCCGCATCTGGAGCACGGAGAGCCAGGAGCCGGTCGACGAGATCGACCTGGGCCCGTCCTTCGACCACGGCTTCTCGGCCGCGTTCGCTCCGGACGGGAAGTCGTTCCTCGTCGGCACCGCGCGCGGCGTGATCCTCCGCTTCGAGCTCGCGAGCGCCGCGCAAAAGTAAGGAAGCCTCCGCGACCGAAAGAGTTGGGGGAGAGCTGCGCTCACCGCTCGCCCGGGCGGGTCCCCGAAGCGGCTCCAGGACGCGGAGAGCTCCATGCTCTATTACCTGACTCTCCTCGGGAAGGCGCTCCCGGGGCTCGGGCTGTTCCGCTTTCTCTCATTCCGCATCGCGGGAGCCGCGCTCACGGCGTTCGTCCTCGCGCTCGTCCTCGTCCCCCTCGTGACGCGCCACGGGAGGCGCCGCGGCTTCCGGGACCGCGAGGGGAAGACCTGGTCGCGCCGGCTCAACGAGCTCCACGCGAAGAAGAAGGACACGCCGGTCCTGGGCGGCCTCGCGATCCTCGCGGCGAGCCTCGCCTCGATCCTCCTCTGGGCGCGCGTCGCGAGCTTCTACGTCCTCCTCGTCGTCGCGACGCTCGTCCTCCTCGGGCTCGTGGGGCTCGCCGACGACTGGGTGAAGACGTTCGGGAAAGAAAAGCGAGAGGGGCTCACGCCGCGCCAGAAGCTCGGAGCGCAGGTCGCGATCGGCCTCCTCGCGGGCTCTCTCCTCGTGACCTTCTACGACGGCTTCAGCGCCTTCGGAGCGAATCGAGCCCTCGCGCTCGAGCTCACACGGCTCGAGGGTGCAGGTGCGGTCCCTCCCTGCGAGACGGCCGCGGCGATCGCGCAGCGAGACCACATCGACCTCGTGCCGTGCTCGTGCGAGGAGCACAAGAAGACGGCTCCGCCGGCTCGCCAGCTCCTCTCGCTCTACCCGCCTTTCATGAAGGACGCGGCGATCCCTCTCGGGAGCGTCCTGTTCGTCCTCTTCTGCGCGCTCGTCATGACGGCTTCCTCGAACGCGGTGAACCTGACCGACGGCCTCGACGGCCTCGCGGGAGGCTGCTACGTGCTCGCCGTCCTGGTCTACGGCATCCTCGCCTACACCGCGGGCCGCGCCGACTGGTGCCAGTACCTCGCCCTCCCGCACGTCCCGGGAGCGGGCGAGGTCGCAGTCTGCTGCGCCGCGCTCGCGGGAGGCACGCTCGGCTTCCTCTGGTTCAACGCCCCGCCGGCGGAGCTGTTCATGGGAGACGCGGGCTCGCTCCCGCTCGGAGGAGCGCTCGGCCTCGTGGCCGTCGTGACGAAGCACGAGCTCCTCCTCCCGCTCGTGGGTCTCATCTTCGTCGCCGAGGCCGCCTCGGTGATCTTGCAGGTCTCGTTCTTCAAGCTCACCGGGAGACGAGCGCTCCGGTGCGCGCCGCTCCACCACCACTTCGAGTTCCAGGGCTGGGCGGAGACGAAGGTCGTCGTCCGCTTCTGGATCGTCGCGGCGCTCGCGGCCCTCGCGGCGCTCGCGACGCTCAAGGTGCGGTGATGGAGACGCGAGAGCGAGCGCCCCGAGAGCGAACGAGACCTCCGGCTCCCGCGCGTTCGCTCTCGAGGGAGCGAGCGGCGCAGGATCCCGAGAGCGCCCGGCTCTCGGCCCGGATCACGGCGCTCGCGGCGACCCTCACGGCGTTCGGCGTCGTCATGATCTACAGCGCGAGCTCGGTCGGGATCGGGCTCCGCCACGACGACGTGACGGAGTTCCTGAGGAAGCAGGCTCTCTGGGTCTCCCTCGCCCTGATCGTGTTCGCCATGGCCCGCACGACGACGCTCGAGTCGCTCGAGCGGCACGCGAAGCCGATCCTCCTGGGAGTCGTGCTCGTCCTCGTGCTCGTGCTGATCCCGGGCGTAGGCTACAAGACGCACGGAGCGAGGCGCTGGATCCGGGTCGCGGGCCTCACCGCCGAGCCGTCAGAGCT
>JACQDU010000615.1 GCA_016200955.1 bacterium | reverse complement strand
CCGTGCGCGCCGACCTCGGGCGACGGCTCTCGCCTCGCGCCCGGCGCCCGCCGCGCGAGCGCCGCGACTCGCAGGACGAGACGGCGCTCCGCCGGGCGATCCTCGCGGGGCACCCCGACCGCGTCGCCTCGCGGAGGCCGGGAGGAGCGCTCCTCCTCCAGGACGGGCGCCCCGCGCTTCTCGCGCGCGAGAGCGGCATCGAGGCGCGCTTCCTGGTCGCGGTGGACGCGCAGGAGCGCGCCGGGCGCGAGCCTCTCGTGCGTCTCGCGAGCGCGGTCGAGCCCGAATGGATCCTCGACGCCTTCCCCGAGAGCGTGCGCGAGACCGTGGAGGTCACGTGGGACGCGCGCTCCGAGAAGGTCCTCTTGGCGAGCCGTCTCCTCTACCACGCGCTCGTCCTCGACGAGAGCGAGCGCGCCCAGGAGGGCTCGCTCGAGGAGGCCGGCCGCGTCCTCGCCCACGCCGCTCTCGCCGCGGGGCCGGGCGCGTTCGCTTCCCGGGACGCCCTCGACGAGATCTCGGCGCGCACGGCCTTCGCGCGCTCGCTCGACGGGACGATCGTCGAGCTCGGAGAAGCGGATGGGCGAGAAGCGCCGCTCGCTCGAGCGGCTCGCGCCCACGGAGGTCGTCCTCCCGGGAGGAGGGCGCGCGCGGGTCCACTACGCTCGCGGGCAGCCCCCGTGGATCGAGTCGCGGATCCAGGACTTCTTCGGCCAGCGGGAGAGCCCGCGCATAGGAGGAGGAGCCGTCCCTCTCGTGGTGCGTCTTCTCTCTCCCGCGAAGCGACCGGTCCAGATCACGACCGACCTCGCCGGGTTCTGGGAGAAGCACTATCCCGGAGTCCGGCGCGAGCTCTCCCGCCGGTACCCGAAGCACGAGTGGCCGATCGATCCTCTCCGCGCGAAGCCTCCTCGTCCGGGCGGCAAGCGGCGATAGGCGAGCGGCCGTGCGGAGCGTTGGTTTCTTTTCCGCCGGGCCCGGGGCAGGGGAAGATCATGAAGGAACGGAAGCGCTGGCTCGAGGAGCGGGCCAAGGGGTAGAGAGGGGGCCGGACGAGCGCCGAGGGCGGCAGCGAGGCGATCGCCGAGCGACGCCGGAGGGCTTCGGGAGAGCGAGGCGTCGGCGAGCTCTCGCGGCTACACCCGCCGGGCCAGCCAGACTTGCTCTCGCCCCGACACGAAGGGCGCTCGCGTGAAGTCGGAGAAGAGCCCCTCGACGCGGAAGCCCTCGAGCTCGAGGAGCCACTGCATCTCGTAGCGGTGCGCCCACCGGATCGACCGCGACTTCCAGGTCCGGGACTCGACGACGCCCTGGTCGTCCAGCTCCTCGAAGACGAAGTCCTCGTCGATGCGCTGCCTTTCGCGAGAGACGCGCTCGCACGAGGAGACGACGACGCGGGCGAAGCGGCCGGGGACGACGAGGTCCGCGATCTTCCTCTGGACCGCGCCGCCCGCGCCCTCGACGAGGGCCTCGGGCCTCACGTCGGCCACGTCGAGGGCGAGGCGCCCCTTGCTCTCGAGGTGCTCGCGCGCGCACGCGAGCGCCGCGCGCTGCTCCTCCGGCTCGAGGAGGTGCATGAAGGTCCTGTAAGGGAAGGTCACGAGGTCGAAGCGCTTCCCGAGCGAGAAGCTCCTCATGTCGGCGCGCGAGAAAGTCGCGAGGGCCTGCACGTCGGCGGGCGCGGCCTGGAGCTTCTTCCGCGCGAGCGCGAGCATCGCGGGCGCGAGGTCGAGGCCGGTCGTCGGGACTCCCGCGGCCGCCGTCGCGAGAGAGATCCGGCCCGTCCCGCACCCGAGCTCGAGGACGCTCGCGCCTCTCCGGGCTTCCTCGACGTAGAACGCGACGTCCCCGGGCAACCCGGGCGAGTGGAGGTCGTAGAGCTCGGCGTCGAGCCCCTCGTACTCGCCCGCGCTCCGGTTGATCACGGGAGAGAGACGCTCACTCCCCGCGGTCGGTCGTCTCGGGAGGATGCGTCTCGATCCACTTCTTGTGCTCTTCCTTCTTCTTCGCGAGCTCGCTCTCGGGGAACTTCTCGGCGATCTCGTCCAGGATCTTCCAGCAGAGGTCCCTGTTCTTCTCGAGGTAAGCCTTCTCGAGCCTCTGCTTGAAGGTCCCGAGCCGGAGCTCGTTCAGGCGGAAGGCGTAGTGCTCCCCCGTGTAGAGCGCGTCCGCCGCCTCGATGAGAGGAGCGACCTCGGCGAGCCGGTTCCTCGCTGTGAGCGCCTTGCAGACGTTCTCGAGCGAGGCAAAGCGAGCCTCCGTCCCGTCGCCCGAAGAGAAACCGCGGTAGAGGGCGACGGCGCTGTCCACGTCGGCACGCTTCAGGTGCCGCGAGACGAAGTCGGCGCGCACCTCGGGGTTCGAGAGGTCGGCCGCGGAGAGCGCCTTCTTCCAGTCCTTCTCGACCTTCCGCGCGACCACGAGCGTCTCCTCGAACGCCGTGACCGTGCGGTCCTGGGGGGTGGCGAGGACCGCGCCGTCGGCGTTCAGGATCCTGAGCCCCGGGAACTGCGGGATCTTCCATCGCTTGAGCAGCTCGTCGCCCTTCACGAGCTCGAGCCGCACGGGCACGAAGTTCGTCGCGGAGAGCTTGAACTCGTCGGACATGAGCGTCACGCGCTCGAGCTTCTCGCTGAACGGTCAGACGAACCAGTTCGGGTCGGGCTTCGCGTAGACGAAGACGAGCTTCCCTTCCTTCTTCGCCTTCGCGAGAGCGGCCTCGAGGCTGTTCTGGAAGCCGGCGTCGGCGAGCTTCTCGGGAAGCGCGTTGTAGGGGAGCGGATCGACCTCGCCCGCTCCGACCACGCGCACCGTCCCGAGCGCGCTCGCGAAGCCGGCGCGCAGCGAGGCGAACGCGGCCGCGTCGGCCTGGCAGCTCATGCGGAACATGCGGCCCTTCCCGAGCTGGACGAGGTCGAGGCACTCCGAGTTGCCCGTCTGGGCCTGGAAGTCCTCGACGATCGAAGGCGGGAGCTTCTCGATCTCCCGCAGCCGGGCTCCGAGGAGCTCCTTCTCCTGCGCGAGGAGGTCCTCGAGCTTCGCGAGCTGCGTCCTCGCGGACGAGAGGCGGATCTTCGCGCTCCCCTCACGCGTGAGCGTGAGGCCGTCCTCGCGGCTGGCGAGCCTCCAGGTGCGGTCGACCTCGATCGAGAGCACGCGGTCGCCGAACGGAGCCTCGAAGTGCTGGAGGCCCGCCGTGGTCGCCTCGTCGTCCTCGCCGCACGCACACGGAGTGAACGCTCCGACGCCGAGCGTGCGCGCGGCCTCGGGGAAGGCCCGCACGAAGGCCTTCCGCGTCACGAGCCCGCCCCGCTTCGCCAGCGGCTCGAGCCCCGCGACGGGCGAGCGAGCGAGCTTCTCGAGGAGAGCGTCCTCCTTGAGACCGAGCTCGGCGGCCGCGAGCCTCGTGTCCACGTCCTGGGCGTGGTGCTCGGCGAGGGCCGTGACGACGTCGGTCTTCTTCCCGATCGTCGCTCCCGTGGCCTCGACGGCCTTACGGTAGACCGCGCGGTCCTGCTCGACGAGCTTCTTCATGTCGGGGCGCGGCGGGTAGAGCTTCTTCACGGCCTCGACCGCGGCGTCCTCGTAGAGCTTCCGGTCGACCGAGTTCGCGAGGTTGTGGTATCCGCGGATCACGTCCTCGTGGTCGGCGCGGATTCCCTGGACGTGGCAGCCCATGCACGAGACGCCGTTCCGGATCGCGACGGAGCCGGCCTTCGCCTCGCGGTTCCAGCCGATCTCGACGGGGACGCGGTCGCGCCGTGCGCCGTTCGCGTCGACGACCATGTAAGCCTGGAGGCCGTTCGGGAGGTTGAAGACGATCTCGTTCGCGTCGTGCTGGAAGTCGAGCTCCGACGCCTGCCGCGAGGCGCCCTCGCTCACCCGGATCGGCGCGATCGGACGCACCCAGAAGTTCCTCGTCCCGTCGTCGTCGCGGAACTCGTAGCTCTTCCAGTAAGCGCCGTACCGGGAGGCGTGCCGCTCGACGAGGCGGCTGTGCGCGTCGACGCCGGAAGCGTGGAAGCCGGCTCGCTTGGCCGCGCCCTGCGCGATGTCCTTCTCCACGTCGACTCCAACGAGCTTCTCGAGCTCGAGGTCGCTCTCGGGGAGCTGGAGGATCTCGTGGTAGAGCGGCGGCGCCGAGGCGGCGGCGAGGAACCAGTCGCCACGAACGGCGATCGTGCCCTTCCCGATCGCGTACGGGTAGCGCGCGACGATCTTCTCCCAGGTGCTCGCCGTCCAGTCGTAGTCGCGGAGGTCGAGCCTGAGAGTCGTCTTCGTCGCGTCGACCGCGGTCGGCACGGCGATCTTCTTCTTCCAGGAGAGGCTGTTCACGAGCTTCGAGAGCCCGTTCCGCCAGCCCTGGAGCTCGTCGTCCGTGCGGCCCGCGTTCGCGAGGTGAGCGAGCGTCAGGTAGCGGAAGGAAGCCCGGTCGAGCTCCGGCGCGGCGGCGAGGTCCTTCGCGATCGCGGCCTCG
>JACQDU010000614.1 GCA_016200955.1 bacterium | reverse complement strand
TGCTGCTTCTCGCGCGCGGCCTCGGTGGCTGAAGCGTTGACGACGGCCTTTTCCGCCTGCGGATCAGGGTCGTAAATGGTGGGAACGCGAAGATTGAGGGCATCCTCGATGAGGTCGAGCGCGGAGCGCCGGTCGTCGAGCCGCTCTCGGCGATCACGCGCCGATCGGGCGTCGGCTTCCGCCACGCTCTGGCGACGCGGGAGGTCCAGGACGGCCGCGACCTCGAGCGCGTCCTGCGCGAGGCTCGCGGGGACGAGCGGCGCGCGCTCATCGCCGCGGCGGGAGACGCCGTGAGGCGCCTCCACGACGCGGGCTTCGACCACGCCGACCTCAACCTGAAGAACGTCCTCGTGCGCGCGGGTCCGGGCGGTCCCGCGCTCGCCGTGGTCCTCGACCTCGACCGCGGGCGCCTGCGGGAAGCTCTCACGACGAGCGCGCGGCGCCGGAACCTCGTCCGGCTCCTCCGGTCTTTCTGGAAGCTCTTCGTGAGAGCCGGAGCGAGCGCGGCCTCGCCGCGCGATCCCTTCCGCTTCGCGCGCGCCTACGCTCGAGGGGAGCGCGAGCGGCGCCGCGAGCTCGTCTCGTGGGGGAGGAGCGCTCTCCCGGCGCTCCGGGCGCGAGCCTTTCTCTGGCGGCTCCTGCGCCTCGTCCGGCCCGAGGGTCTCTCATGAAGATCTTCGGGAGAGGAAAGGCCGCGAGGCCCAGGATCTCGGTGACGGTCGTCACGCAGGACCAAGACCATGCGCTCGAGGGGCTCCTCGCGAACGTCGAGAGCTTCGCTCACGAGATCGTCGTCGTGGACGGCGGGAGCAAGGACGGGACCGAGCGCGTCGCACGCTCTCACCCGCTCGTCCGTTACTTCCAGCATCCCTGGGACGGCCACTACGGGAAGCAGAAGAACCGCTCCTTCGAGCGAGCGACGGGCGACTGGATCCTCCACCTGGACACCGACGAAAGAGTGGGAGAGAAGCTCGTATCCGCCTTGCCTTCTCTCTGCACCTCCCGCTTCCAGGAATTTTACAGGATCCCGATGTACTGGCTTGCGAGCGAATCACCGCTTCTCTACGTGAAATCTCCCAAGCACTACCCGTGCACCGTCCCGAGGCTCTTCCGGAACGTGCCCGAGTTTCGCTACGAGGAGGACGGCCACCCCGTCCACGTGAGCTTCTCGAAACCCGTACGCCGGCGCATGAAGAAACTGAGGGGCATGCATCTCTTCCACTACGTCCTCGCGTGGCTCACGCGAGACGAGCTCCGGGCGAAGGTGGCCAGCTACGCCGCCTCCGAGCCGGGCTCGGAGGAGACGAACGCGGCCTACTACCTCTGGTGGGAGCACCCGCATGAGCTCCTCGCGCCGGACGAGCTCCCGCACGGCGCGCGCGCGAAGGCCCGGGCGTGATCGAGCGCCGGACCGTCGCGACGATCCGCGAGCTCCGAGCGGCCTACAACTCCGTCTACGCGAGGACGGCTTACGGCGAGAAGCCGGCGTTCTACCGCCGCGTCGTCTCCGTCCTCGAGCCGCGCAAGGGCTCCCGCGTCCTCGACGTGGGCTGCGGCGCGGGGCCGTTCCTCCGGGCGCTCGCGGACGCGCGGCTCGAGCCGTGGGGGCTCGACCTCGCCGAGAACGCGCTCGCTCGCGCGCGCTCTCTCGTGCCCGAGGCGCGGCTCGTGCAAGGGAACGGAGAGGAGCTTCCGTTCGCTCGAGGCTCGTTCGAGCGTCTCGCCTGCCTCGGGAACCTCGAGCACTTCCTCGACCCGCTCCGGGGAGCACGCGAGCTCGCCCGCGTGCTCGCTGCGACGGGACGAGCCGCCGTCCTCCTCCCGAACGCGTACTACACGGGAGATATCTGGCGAGTGATCCGAACGGGGCGCGGCCCCGATCACCATCAGCCCGTGGATCGCTTCGCGACGGTCGAGGAGTGGCGCGACCTCCTCCAGTCGGGCGGGCTCCGCGTCGTCTCGGTCGAGCGCTACGACAAGGGAAAGCTCTGGAAGCGGATCTTCCCCAGGAACCTCGCCTACCACTTCCTCTACGTCTGCGAGCGCGCGGGAACGTCGTAGCTGTATAAGAGAATCGGAGGATGGCGGGCCCGGGCCCGCCGAGGTCGCGTTCGCCCGGCGAGCGCGGAACGGGGACGGCGAGTGCACTACGCGATTCTCTCTTGCGTGCACGCGAACGCGGATGCGTTCCTCGCCGTCGTCGAGGATGCGGAGAAGCGCGGCGTCGAGCAGATCGTCTGCCTGGGCGACCTCGTGGGCTTCGGCCCCGACCCCCAGGACTGCGTCGACATCGCGCGCGAGCGATGCGCGATCACGACGCTCGGGTGCCACGACGAGTCGCTCCTCGATGGAGGCGCTCACCTGCCCTCCTCGATCCGCGCGACGATCGACTGGTCGAAGGAGGTGATCTCCGCGGGCTCCAAGGGAGGGGCGAGGCTCGAGTACCTCTCGAAGCTCCCGCAGCAGTACGACAGCGGCGGGATCGCGTTCCTCCACGGGTCTCCGCGAGACCCCGTCTCCGAGTATCTCTTCGCCGAGGACGTGCGCCGGGACCCCCGGAAGCTCACGCGCGCGTTCTCCGCGGTCTCGAAGATCAGCTTCGTCGGCCACACTCACATACCGGGCGTCTTCATGGAGAACCCGCTCCGCTGGACGGCAGCCGCCGCGCTCGACGGCTACATGCACTACAAGAAGGGCGAGAAGGTCATCGTCAACGTCGGCTCGGTCGGCATGCCGCGAGACGGCGACGCGCGCGCCTGCTACCTCGAGATCGAGAAGAACGAGCTCTGGTGGCGGCGCGTCGATTACGACGCCACCGCGGTCGCGAAGCGGATCCGCGCGAACGACCGCCTCATCCCGAGTACCGCGCAGCGCCTCGAGCAGGGGATCTGACGGACAGCACCATCCGCGGGGGCTCGTGCCCCCGCGTTCCCCCGGGCGAGCCCATCGCGCCGGCTCGTATGTTATTCCTGTGAGCCCAGGAGCTCCCCCAATGTCCGAAGCGATGAACAAGGTCAAGTGGCAGCAGTTCGTGAAGCAGGCCCGGGGCCTCAACGTGACGGAAGCTCACGTGAAGCGGGAGGACCGGAGCCCGACGCAGGTCGTGCTCAAGTACAACGGCCGCGCACGCAACGGCCGGATCATCGCGGGCGAGTGGACGATCGAGACCAAGGACAAGGAGGAGCCCTACGTCACGAGCGCGATCAAGGAGTTCCTCGAGCGCGCGCGGAAGGACTTCTTCGTCAAGCGCGAGTCCGGCCTCGAGGGCGAGGCGTTCAAGAGCGTCCAGGAAGAAGAAGCGAAGAAGACGCAGCAGCTCGCGCCCGCTTCGGAGGAGCCCGAGAAGAAGCCGAAGGGCTGACCTCGCTCGAGCCTCGACCTCCGGTTATCGTCATCTCCATCTCACGCGCACGTAGCTCCAACAGAAAGAGCGTCCGGAGTGATGATCCGGGAGGCTGTGGGTTAAAGCCCCACCGTGCGCAATCGATGACTTGAACGCCGCTGGTCACGTCTAAGCTGGAAAGCATGATCGCTCGACATCACTGACCTTCGATCGAAGAAGATCCCGCGCGACCCGACAAGGGTCGCCACCGTGGTTTCATCGAGCGAGCTGCCCGAGAACGATCGTGCGCTCGAGACGCTCCCGGCCTCGGCCCGGGAGCG
>JACQDU010000613.1 GCA_016200955.1 bacterium | reverse complement strand
TGCGTCTTCGCGTCCTTGCGTTAACTTCACGAGAGAAGAGCGAGGGAGATGCCGAGGACGCGACGGACAGGCCCAGCGACCGCGGCCCTGCTCGCCCTTGCTCTCACGCTAGGGCCGGGGTGCGCCGCGTACGACGGGAGGTACTGGTCCTTCCCGTTCAACTCGAACCAGATGGTCGAGAACGCCGCGCTCTACGACTGGACCTACTGGAAGGCGTTCGGAGCGGAGCTCGCGTTCCAGCTCTTCCCGCTCTCGTGGATCTGGTCGATCTTCGACCTCGCGCTCCTGCCCCTCACGGTGTCTTACGACATCTACGCCGCGGCGTCGGGCACGGGGAAGCCCAAGCCGTTCCTGGACCAGGTCGAGACCGAGAAACGGAAGGGCCTCGAGGCGAACCCCGTCAACCCGAGCGGGGCGAGGAAGGCCGTGCGCGAGGGCGAGGAATCGCACCGCCTCGACCCGACCGACCGCTGACGCGCGCGGGTGTCCGGCAAGGGCTTGCGTTCATGCCGGGGCCCGTAGCAAGCTAGCGGACCATGGACCCCCAGGAATCGGGCACGCCCTTCGACGAGCAAGGGCCGGGAATGCCCGACGAGCCGCCCGCGAGCGACGAGGGTCCCGCGATCCTGCCGGAGCGGCCGCCGATCGAGGCCGAGCTCCGCGCGGCACCGACGTCCGTCGGCGGGAAGGTCCGCGAGCTCGTCATAGGACCGCCCAAGGATCCGCGCGACCAGCAGGTCTTCCACAAGATCTCGCTCATCGCATTCCTCGCGTGGGTGGGCCTCGGAGCCGACGGGCTCTCGTCGTCGGCGTACGGCCCCGAGGAAGCCTTCAAGGCGCTGCTCCACAGGACGGACGCCGACTACACGTTCCTGGCCGTCTTCCTCGCAGCGGCGACGGCGCTCACGGTCTTCATCATCAGCTACACGTACAGCCGGATCATCGAGCAGTTCCCCTTCGGTGGCGGAGGGTACGTCGTCGCGACGAAGCTCCTCGGCCCCAAGGCGGGCGTGGTCTCGGGGTCGGCGCTCCTCGTGGACTACGTCCTTACGATCGCGATCTCGGTCGCGTCGGGAGCGGATGCGCTCTGGTCGACCTTCCCGGAGTGGTTCTCGAAGCGCCCGATCTGGCTGCTCTCTCACTACTGGCACATGGTCGACGGAGTCCTCGTCTACGACTACCCGTGGGGCGGCGCTCACGCGAAGGTCTTCTTCGAGGTGCTCGTCATCGTCCTGCTCATCGTGATGAACCTCCGCGGCGTGAAGGAGAGCGTCCTCTTCCTCATGCCGATCTTCATGGTCTTCGTCTTCACGCACGCGGTCTTCATCGTGGGAGCGGTGGCCGCGAACGCCCATACGCTCCCGTCGGTCTTCCACGACGTGAGCGAGGGCCTGAGGAACGGCATGTCGCGGCCGGAGATCGGCTTTCTCGGGCTCCTCGCGATCTTCGTGCGGGCTTACTCGCTCGGCGGCGGCACGTACACGGGCATCGAGGCGGTCTCGAACGGGATCGCGATCATGCGCGAGCCCCGGGTCCAGACGGCGAAGCGGACCATGGTCTACATGGCGATGTCGCTCGCCTTCACGGCCGGCGGGATCGTCCTCTGCTACCTCCTCGTCGGCGCGAGGCCGATCGAGGGGAAGACGATGAACGCCGTCCTCATCGAGAGGGTCGCGGGCGCGATCCACCTGGGCTCCTTCCCCGCGGGAGCGGTGTTCGTCTTCGTCACGCTCGTCTCGGAGATGCTCCTCCTGTTCGTCGCGGCCCAGGCCGGCTTCATCGACGGCCCTCGCGTCATGGCGAACATGGCGCTCGACTCCTGGTTCCCGCACCGGTTCGCCTCGCTCTCCGACCGGCTCACGACCGCGAACGGCGTCCTGCTCATGGGAGGAGCGGCCACGCTCGCGCTCCTCTCGGTCGCCGGGAGCGTCGATCGGCTCGTCGTCATGTACTCGATCAACGTGTTCCTGACGTTCTCGCTCTCGAACATGAGCATGTGCAGGTTCTGGGTCACCTCGCGCGCCGAGCATCCCGAGTGGGGGAGGCGGCTCCCGTGGCACATCCTCGGCCTCGCTCTCTGCCTCACGATCCTCGGGATGACGATCTACGAGAAGTTCTCGGAGGGAGCCTGGCTCACGCTGGTGGTGACGAGCGTCGTGATCCTCCTCTGCTTCATGGTGAAGCGCCATTACGACAACGTCCTCGCGCGCCTCAAGCTCCTCAACAAGGACCTCGCGGACGAGAAGCTCATCCCGGACGTCGCGCCCGCGCCTCTCCCGCTCGTGCCCGACAAGCCGACGGCCGTGATCCTCGTGAGCAACTGGAGCGGGATCGGGATCCACACGACGCTCAACGTCTTCCGTTACTTCCCCGGTTACTTCGCGAACATCGTCTTCGCTTCCGCGGCCGTCATCGACTCCGGGAACTTCAAGGGAGCGCGCCACGTGAGCCTCCTCGCGGCGAAGACGGAGGAGATGCTCAAGAAGTACGTGGCCTTCGCCTCCTCGCAGGGAGTCCCGGCGACCTACGCTTACTCCGTCGGGACCGAGCCGGTCGACGAGGCCGAGAGGCTCTGCAAGGAGGCGTCCAAGAGCCACTCGAAGTGCATGTTCTTCGCCGGCCAGCTCGTGTTCGAGGACGAGCGGTGGTACCACCGGCTCCTCCACAACAACACGGCTTACGCGATCCAGAAGCGGCTCCAGTGGGACGGGCTGCCTATGATCATCCTGCCGGTCAGGGTCCGCGGAGCCTAGCCCCCGGATTCATTCCCTCTCGTGAGTCGACTTCGGAACGGGTGGCCCGGTGATCGACCGATTGTCGGATCGACCATCGAGCATTGAATGTTGTTCCGGCCGTTCACCGAGCCCAGGCGCCTCCGGCCGTCATCAATCTTCAATGATCATTGCTCGATCGATCCATCGGCACTTCCGGCCCCGCATCATGCCTCGGTCCCTCGGTGCGGAGCTAATTCCCCTTGCGCCGAGCGAGAGCCCAGAGAGCATGCTCCCTCACCGACGGCTCCTCGTTCCGCGAGAGCTCTTCGAGCGCCGGAAGCTCCTCGGGCCGGGACGAGCTCCCCATGGCCGTCGCGAGGTTCCTGAGAAAACCCCGCTTGAGCGCCCGGGGGAGAGCGGTCGCGCGCGTGGTCCCCTTCCAGGAAGTCTTCGCCCTAAGGAAGAGGGTCGTGAGAGCTCCCTGGAGAACGGGGAAGGGAGAGAAGGCATCGTCTCCCCCGGGAGCGAACTTCTCGTTCCACGGGCAGACGGCCTGGCAGACGTCGCAGCCGAAGACGCGCTCTCCCACGAGAGGACGGAGGTCTTCCGGGTACGCTCCCCGGTGCTCGATCGTGAGGTAAGAGATGCAGCGCCTCGAGTCGAGCCGGAAGGGCTCGGGGAGAGCTCGCGTCGGGCAAGCTTCCAGGCAGAGCGTGCACGTCCCGCAAGAGGGCGCGTCCTCGAGCGGCCCGTCGGCCGGGAGCTCCCGGTCGAGCGCGAGACCTCCCACGAAGAAGTACGAGCCCAGGCGCGGGTGGATGAGGCACGAGTTCTTCCCGTAGAAGCCGAGCCCGGCCGCGTGAGCGTAGGCGCGCTCGAGGACCGGGGCAGTGTCCACGAAGCGCCGCGCGCGCGCTCCGGGGAGGACGTCTCGCGCGAAGCTCGCGAGCGCATCGAGGCGCCGGGCGAGGACGCGGTGGTAGTCCTCTCCTCGCGCGTAGGCCGCGATCGGCGCCGGAGCCTTCGGGTCCCGCTCCGGCGGGTAAGGGAGCGCGACCGCGAGGACCGAGCGAGCTCCTTCGAGGAACGCGAGGCCGACGCTCGCTCGCTGCTCGGGTTTCTTCTCCATGTAAGACATCGAGGCCTGATCGCCGCGAGCGAGCCACGCGCGGAGACGCTCGAGCTCCTCTCGCGGGAGCTCGGCCCTCGCGATCCCGGCCGTGAGGCCGAGGAGCGAGGCGGCCTCCTTGAGACGGCCCGCCGCAGAAGCGGCGTCGAGAGCGGGCGAGCGATCGAGAGCCGCGAGCTTCCGCGTGTGCACGCGGGCTACTTGGACGACATGGCGACGGCGGCGACGATGAGCGCGATGACGACGACGGCGATGAGCGCGACGATGACGATCGGCTTCTTGCTCTCGACGGCCGTTTCCTCCGCGGCGGAGCGCATGGCGGTCGTCGCACGCCGTCCGCCCGATCGCTTGGGGAGCTTGTGCTCGCCGCTCCCGGCCGCGGGTTCGTCGTCCGAGGACCCGCGCGTCGCCACCTCGCCCGTCGACTTCTTCGCCTTGACGATCGGCTCGGACTTCTTGTTGGGAGAGGGAGACGTCTCGGCGCCCGCCGGAGACTTCGCGGCGGCGGCCGCCTTGAGGCCGAGCCCGGTCCCTTTCCTGAACATGCCCGTCTTGCTCGGGCGCTTCTTCGGGCCGTCGGGCTCGAGGATCGGGAGGACCTGGTCGATCCCCTCGATCAGGTCCTTGGGCTTCTGGAAGCGGTGGTCCTGGCGCTTCTTCAAGCACCGGAGGCAGATCGCCTCGGCGACCTGCGGGACCTTCGGGTTGAGCGAGCGCGGCGGGTCGGGCGGCTCCTTCTTGATCTTGTCGCGGACTTCCTTGACGGTCTTCCCGATGAACGGGTGCCTCGCGGTCAGGAGGAAGTAGAGCGTCGCGCCGAGGCCGTAGACGTCCGAGGTCTCGGTGATCTTCCCGAAGGGTCCGCCCACGTCGGCCTGCTCCGGGGGTTGATACATGGGAGTCCCGATCGAGCCGCGCCCCGCGAGGACCTCGATCTTGTCCCAGCCCGCGAGGCCGAAGTCCATGATCACGGCCGTGCCGTCCGGGCGCACCATGATGTTCTCGGGCTTGATGTCCCTGTGGATGATCCCCTGGGTGTGGATGAACGCGACGGCCTCGGCGGCCGAGCGGATGATCCTGAGAGCCTCGGCCGCGTCCATGGGGCCGCCGTCGGCGACAAGGTCCTTCAGGTTCTTCCCCTCGACGAACTCCATGGAGATGAAGTCGAGGCCCTTCTCGCGCGAGACCTCGAAGATCCGCACGATGCCCGAGTGGTCGAGGGGCATCATGACGGTCGCTTCCTTCTTGAAGCGCTCGATGTCGCGGACCGCCGCCTGGTCCTTTCCGATGAGCAGCTTGAGCGCCGCGGGCTCGTCGCGCTCCTTGTCGTGGACCAGGAAGACGACGCCCATGCCGCCGCGGCCGATCTCCTTCTTGATCTCGTAGCGACCGAACTCGGCGCCGGGCTGCACCGCCGCGACGCGGCTCTGGAACTCGGCCTCGATGTCCTGGAGGCTCGGAGGGCGAGCGCTGTTCGTGCTCTCCGTGCTGCGGATCATGTTCAGGTACTCGAGGTCCTGCTGCGTGAGGTAGCGTTGCTCGACCAGGACCTCGCCCAGCTCGGGCGCGCTCCCCTGCTTCTCGAACTGCTTTCTCCGGACGTCGAGGCAGTGCTTGAGCTCGGAGAGGTTCACGAACTCGTTCCGGATCGCGAGCAGCCCGAGCGAGAGGTCGGGGTCGGGCGCGACGGGGACGGGCGCGGGCGCGGGGGCGGGGGGCTGATCGGTCACGTGAGACAGCATCCCCGAAGCCGCCGGCCGCCAGGCGAGCGCGAGCGAGCCACGGTGAGAGTCGCTCCCGGCGCCTTCCGCGCTCGGAAAGCGCCATGCCGAGGCCGCTCGCGCTCGAAGCGGCGCCAGGACATGAGAGGTTCTCCGCTCGTGACCGGTCCCCGGTCTCTCTTTACGAGAACCATTGAGGGACGGTATCACGCCACGGATCGAGGCTCAAGGTGCCCCGGGCCCGCTCGCGGCCTAACTGAAAGGACGTGCAACGGGATGAGCGGTCCTTGCCTCTCCCGAAAGAAGGGCAAGGGCAGGGGCAACGATCCCCGTGCTGAATCGCGCCTAGTAGTGGCTCGGGTGAGGCGGGCCGCCGTGGTGTCCGTGGCCGCCCATCCCGCCCATGAGCGGGCTCTGGAGCTCGAGGCCCTTCACTTCTCCCGGGAAGACTTCCTTGAGGCGCCTCTCGACTCCGAACTGGAGCGTCATGATCGAGCTCGGGCAGGTCCCGCAAGCTCCCTGGAGGTGGACCTTGACGATCCCGTCCTCGACTCCGAGGAGCTCGATGTCCCCGCCGTCCTGCTGGAGGAAGGGCCTCACGTCGGTGTCGATGAACGCGTCAAGCCGGCTCTTGAGGTCGTCCGCGGGAGCCGGCGCCGGCGCCGGCGAGGGCTGAGCGGTCTCGGGGTTCGTGGCGTTCGTGCTGGGCGTCTCGTCCATGGTCGTTCCTCTCCGGCTCTCGCCGTCAGGCTGCATCGTAACGCTTCCGCGGGAAGAAAAAAGCCCGGGAGCGCGCCCGGCCGTCTCAGGGCGCCTTCACGAGCCGAGGGATCAGGCAGGTGTTCGCGTCGCGGATCGCATTGAGCGCGTCGTCGCCGGGAGCGAGCGTGCGCTGGGCTTCCTTCCCCGCCTTGACGGTCGCGCGGAGGGCCACGAGCGCGTCGTCGATCGAGTAGAAGTAGCCCTCCTTCTCGGGAACGGGCGAGAGGCGCGAGGAGTTGTCGCTCACCCAGGCGGCGCCGATCGTCTCGAGCTGGGGGCGGCGCGAGGCGTCGAGCTCCCACTGCTTGAGCCAGGAGTCGACGACGGCCGTCTTCAGGTCGTCGGTCGACGTCTTGGAGACCGGGTAAGCGAGTCCCTGGAGCAGGAGCGCGGGCGAGTAGAGGTCCACTCCCATGATGCCGTGCGTCGCGGGATCCACGACGAGCGCCTTCTGGTCGGCCGTGAGGACGGCGATCATCTTCTCGACGAAGGTCCGCTTGAGGTCGAGCTCGTCCGCGATCTTCTCGAGCTTGAGCGTCGCCTCCGTGTAGCGGCCGCGCGTCGCGGTCCACTCCTCGTTGAAGCTCTCGCCGAGGCGGTTCACCTCGTCGATCTCGGCGTCGGAGAGGCCCTTTCCCGACGCGTCGAGATGGCTCGCCATGATGTTCGCGAGGACGATCGGGTGAGTGAAGGCGCCGTTCGGGCCGGCCTCCGTCGGGAGCTTGTCCGCCAGCTCGAGCGCCAGCTTCGCGAGCTTCATGTTCTGGTCGCGGATCTTGTTCTGGACGCCCGGCGCGAGCTGCTCTCCGGCCGCGAGCTTCTCGAGGACGTGCTTCATGACGGGGAGCATCGCCTGGACCGCCTCGCCGCACTCCTTCCAGTTCGCCTTCCTGAGCGCCTCGATCTCGCCCAGGTGAGCGAAGTTTACGGCGAGCTTGTTCTTCTCGCCCGGCTTGGGGTGAGCCGTGCCGGCCGCCTCGCGCGCGGCCCTGACCTGAGACATGAGGGCCGCGTTCTCGGTCGCGAGCCTCGCCTGCGAGGCCTTCGCCTCGGCGACCTCCGCGCGGAGGGAGTCGTTGTCGGCTCGAAGCTGCGCCACGGAGAGGCGGACGGCGCGGAGCTCCTTCTCCCGCGGGTCCGCGCTCGAGTCCGCTTCGGCCTCGCCCTCGTGCGGC
>JACQDU010000612.1 GCA_016200955.1 bacterium | reverse complement strand
ATGCGATCGGGACTCGCGAGCTCATCCGCCGGTTCCAGATCGAGGGAAGGACGCCTCGCGCCCGGCTCCTCCGCGCGGACGTGCGCGCCGAGAGCGGCGGCGACGCCGGGTGGCTCCTCGTGGACTACGAGCAGGAGGGAGACGGGCTCTCGCTCCAGCTCTTCACGGAGACCCCGGCCGACTACGCTCTCAGGACGAGCATCCCGTTCATGCCCGATCGCTCGATCGTGCACGGCGCGCCCGCGTTCGACGGAGCTCACGCGATCCGCTTCGACGGGGAGCCCGCGGGGCCTCGCGTCGCGACGCTGTTCTTCTACGACCTGGGCGGGGTCGTCGCGAAGCTCGGGCCTTTCTCGCTCGACGTGAGCCCGGGGAAGAAGACCGAGGGGGCTCCGACGACCGTCTTCCAGGGAGAGACGCCGTTCCCCGAGCCGGGCCTCCTCTCGGTGGCGACGAACGGCCTCGGAGGCGAGCTCTCGTGGAGGATCGTCTCCCCCGGGAGCGCTCCCGCCTGGAGCGAGTGGTCGAACGCGCAGACATTTCCGTTGCCGCGGCTTCCCCGGGGGACCTACGAGCTCTTCGTGAGGTCGCGTCACTCGGACAACGCCGCGGCCGTGAGAGTCGAGGAAGCCGACCCGCTCGAGCTCGGTCTCCGCGTCGACGGCTCCGGGCGAATCGAGGTGAGGCGGTGATCGCTCGCGAGCTCCCGCTCGCGTCGTGTAGCATGCCCGCACGAACATGAGCACGAAAGCCTGCCCCACCTGCGCCGAGCAGATCGCGCTCACCGCCAAGAAGTGCCGCTTCTGCGGCGAGTGGATCGACAAGACGGCTTCGATCGGGCCGCCGGGCTCGGCCGAGCTCGCGGCCTGCCCCCAGTGCGGTCTCAAGCACGCCGTCCGTGTGACCTTCACCTGGTGGGGAGGCGTCCTCGGCCCCAAGCTCTTCACTCACGTCAAGTGCGACAGCTGCGGCACCCAGTACAACGGCAAGACGGGCAAGTCGAACACGGTCGCGATCGGGATCTACACCGCGGTCGCCCTCGTCCTCGCTCTCGTCATCGGCTTCGCCGCGTTCAAGGCGAGGTAGGGGCGCGCTCCTCTCGAGCCGGCGTTCGCCCGAGCCTCCGGGCGAGAGCTCGATGCACGGAAGCGAGCACGTCCGCTCGAGGTCTCGGGGCGCCGAGAGCGGCGAGGGACGTCATGACCTCGGGCGACATGTCGCACGGCCGGATCAGGGAGAACCGCGAGAGGTCGTTCTCTAGGTTGAGCGCGAACCCGTGGAGCGTGACCCAGCGGCGCACGGCGATCCCGATCGAGGCGACCTTCTTCCCCGCGACCCAGAGACCCGTGGGCGTGTCCTCGCGGCGAGGCTCGGCCTCGAGGCCCGCGGTCTCGCGGAGAGCGTCCGCGAGAGCGCCCTCGATCGTGCGCAGGAAGCCGTGGACGTCGCGCTCGCCGGGCTCGAGCCGGACGATCGGGTAGC
Organism: bacterium; assembly: GCA_016200955.1. Taxonomy (GTDB): domain Bacteria; phylum Planctomycetota; class J058; order J058; family JACQDU01; genus JACQDU01. The sequence goes on along the minus strand of JACQDU010000612.1, from coordinate 735 downwards.
CCACGAGCTGCCCCGGGCCGTGCCACGTCGCGGCGCCGCCTCGCTCGATCTCGAAGACCGGGACGCCCGCCGCGCGCGCGCGAGCGAGCTCGCTTCCTGAGTCGCGCGAGGGCCGCTGGGCCGTGCGGCCGACCGTCACGACCTCCTCGTGCTCGACGGCAAGGAGGACGTCTTCTCCCTCGCCGCGCGCTCGGGCGTCCGCGAGAGAGCGCTGGAGGTCGAGGACGCTCGCGTAGTCGCGCTTCCCCAGGTCTTCTCGGCAGAGCGCTCGCGGGCTCACGACGGCTTCTGCCCCCGCTCCTCGAGGAGAGCGGATCTCTGCCGCTCGAGCTCGGGCGTCAGCACCGAGAGCACGTCCGAGAAGAGCGTCTCGAGAGCGGGCGGTCCCTTCGACTCGGCTTCCTTGACCGCCGCGTTGATCTCCGTCTTGAGCGACTCCTCGAGGTCCTTCTCCCTGGCCTCGTCCCAGAGCCCGTTCGCCTCGAGCCAGCGGCGGAAGCGCGGGATCGGGTCGCGCGCTTGCCAGTGAGCGACTTCCTCGGCGCTCCGGTAGCGCGTGGGATCGTCGGACGACGAGTGCCCTCCCATGCGGTACGTGAGCGCCTCGACGAGAGACGGCCCCTCGCCCGCGCGCGCGCGGTCCACGGCTTCTCTCACGACCTGGTAGACCGCGAGGAGGTCGTTCCCGTCCACGCGAGCTCCGGGCATCCCGTAAGCGCGCGCCTTGATCGCGAT
>JACQDU010000611.1 GCA_016200955.1 bacterium | reverse complement strand
GTCGGTCGCGTACTGGAAGGCCGCGCGAGAGATCAGCTCGAGGTTGTGCGCGCAGCTCCCGTGGTGGGCTCGCCGCCTCGCGAGACCCACTTGCAAGAGCCCGATCCCGAGCACCGCGAGGAGAAAGGCCGCGACCGCGACGTTCCGCGCAGCGCGCTTCCTCGACTCGAGGACGTCTTCCGTGGTCTCGTGGCCCAGGCGCTCCCTCCGGCCCTACCGGGTCGCACCATGAGTACGCGACGCCGCGGTACAGGTTCACGAGAGAACCCGCCCCGTGACTCCCTCAGCCCTTCACGTTCACGAGGATCCGCGTCGTCCCGAGCACCACGAGATCGCCGCCGTTCAAGGGCTGCCGCTGGACCTTGGTGTTGTTCACGAAGACGCCGTTCCGCGAGCCGAGGTCCTGGAGCACGTACCTCGCCCCGTCGTGGACGATCGAGCAGTGGTTCGAGCTCACGCCGGGGTCGTTCAGGATGATCGTGTTCCCGGGGGCGCGCCCCATGGTGACGGCGCTGGTCGGGCCGAGAGGGTACTGCTTCCCCTTGTCGGCGCCGTCCACGATGTAGAGGATCCCCGTGCCGGCCGCGGGAGCGGGCCCGGCAGGCATCGCGTAAGTGCCCGGAGGCGGCGGCTGGTAGGTCTGGTTCACCGTCCCGCCCGCGGGCTGCGGCATCGTGAGCTGGGGCCCTCCCGGCATCGCCTCCTTGCAGAAGGGGCACTCGGCCATCCCCTTGAGGAGCGCGCGGCCGCACTTCGGGCACGTGGGCTTCGCCGCAGGGACCGACGGCCCCTTGCTCGCGAGCACGAAGCCCACGACCGCCATGAGGAAGCCGAGCGGGACGCCGACCCCCGCCACGAGGAGGCCCGGGAGCTTGTTCTCGGCGATGAGCATGAGGCCGACTCCGAGCCCGATCCCCACGAGGACGAGGAAGATCCCGATGAGGACGAGCGGGTGCAGGAGCGGGCTCGACCCGCCTCCCTGCGCGGCGGGCGCGGGCGCGGGAGCCGGAGTCGGCGAGACCCTCGGGATCGCCGAAGCCGGCAAGGGCTGCGTCGCCACGGGAGAGGCGGCGGCGATTCCCGTCGCGGCCGGCGCTCCCGCCATGGTGCGCTCGAGGGCGTCCGCCATCTCGTCGGCGGAGGCGAAGCGGTTGTCGGGATCCTTCGCCATCGCCTTGAGGATGATCTGCTCGAGGTCCTTCGGCATGGGCGGATAGTGCGTGGACGGCGGGATCGGGTCGGCCTTCGCGATCTTCTTGACGAGCTCCTTCTCGTCCTGGTCGTAGAAGGGGAGCTGGCCCGTCGTCGTCTCGTAGAGGGTCACGCCGAGGGAGTAGACGTCGCTCCTCGCGTCGAGCGGCTTCCCGAGGAGCTGCTCCTTGGACATGTAGATCATCGTGCCGAGCGTCATGCCCTGCTGCGTGAGCTTGGGCGCGTCCGCGAGCTTCGCCGTGCCGAAGTCGAGGAGCTTCGCGACGCCCTCGGAGGTCACCATGATGTTCGACGGCTTGAGGTCCCGGTGGACGATCCCCTGACGGTGAGCGTTCCCGAGAGCGCGCAGGATCTGCACGAACTGCGGGACCGCCTGCTGGGTCGGGATCAGCCCCGTCTTCTGGAGCTTGTCCTCGAGCGTCTCTCCCTCGGCGAACTCCATGACGATGAAGCAGCCCTGGGGGATGTTGTAGAAGTTGAGCAAGCGGATGATGTTCGGGTGGTTGAGCCGCGCGAGGACCTCGGCCTCGCGCACGAACCGGTCGCGCGCGCCGGAGTTGCTGAAGAGCGCCGGGAGGAGCGCCTTGAGCGCGACCCTCTGCTTGAGGATATGGTGCTCGCCCAGGTAGACGGCGCCCATGCCGCCTTCGCCGAGCTGCTTCAAGATGCGGTAGTCGCCGATGACTTGACCGATCACTTGCCGGCGACCTCGAAGAGCGCCTGGGCGACGCGGTAGTGCGCGCTCGCCTTGGCGAGGTCCTTCGCTCCCCGCGCCTGCTCGGCTTGGGAGAGCTCCTCCTGGGCCTTCTTGTAGGCGGGTGAGCTCTCGCGGCCGGCCGCGCCCTTCTGCGACTCCTCGGCGGCGCCGCGGGCTTCCTCGACTTCCTTCGAGCGGCGGACCTCGCGCGCCTCGGTCGCGGCCTTCCGGTAAGAGGCCGCGGCCTCGTGCTGGGCGAGGGCGCGGAGGACGGAGTTCCGCTCGCTGTTCGCTTCCTTCTCGGCCTTGGACGCGGACGACCACGGAGCGGGAGCGAGCCTCTCGGCCTGGCTCCTCTCGGCCTCGGCCTTGGCCTGGGAGAGAGCCGCGGCGGCGCTGCTCTCGAGGTTCGCCGTGTCGCCGCGCGCTCCGACCGTCGTCGGGAGAGGGACCGTCCCCGTGACGACGAGGCCCGCCATGCCTCCCGCGCCGATGACGAGGCCGAGGATCAGCCCCAGGAAGAGCTTCCAGCCCCCTCCGCCCGACGGAGGAGCGATCTCGGCGCCGCTCGGGACCGGCATCGCGACCTCGGTCCGCGGGATCGCGACGGCCGCAGCCGTCGGCGGCATGGGAGGCGGGCTCCCCTTCGCCGGATTCGCGACGGCCTGGGCGTCGGGGGGGCTGTCGCGCTTCTTGTCGGGCTTCTCCGGCTTCTCGGGCTTCTCGCCCTTCTTCGCGGCCGCTTGGGCCGCGCGCGCCTTCGCGATCGACTCGGCGACCTGCTTCTCATCGAAGGAGCCGGTGAGCGTCGCCTTGTCCGTCTTGTCCGTCGTCGCCGTGTCCGTCCGGTTCACCTTGACGAGCTGGACCGTGATGTTGTCGAAGCCGCCGTAGCGGTTCGCGAGCTCGATCAAGCGCTCGCTCGCCGCGCGGAGGTCGCCGTCCGAGGCCTGGACGATCCCGAGCATCTCCTGCTCCGAGACCGGGCCCGAGAGGCCGTCCGAGCAGAGGAGGTAGATGTCTCCCACGGCCGCCGGGATGTAGCTCACGTCGGCCTCGACCGTCGGCTTCACTCCCATGGAGCGCAGGATGACGTTCTTGTCGGGGTGAGACTCCATCTCGCTCTTGTCGAGGAGCCCCTGGTCCACGAGCTCCTGGACGAGCGAGTGGTCCTTCGTCATCTGCTTGATCTTGCCGTTCCGGATCAGGTAGCAGCGCGAGTCGCCGACCTGGCCGAAGTAGACCATGTCGCGCCTGTGGACGAGCGTCGTGCAGGTCGAGCCCATGCCCATGAGCTTCGCCTCGCGCTGCGCCTCCTTGTATATGGCGGCGTTCGCCCGTTCGATCGCCTTGCGGAGCGTCTCCTGGATGTTCGCGCAGTCGTCCTTCTGGTACTCGGAGAGCACGGTCTGGACGGCGAGGCGCGATGCGATCTCGCCGCCCGCGTGGCCGCCCATGCCGTCGCAGACGACGACGATGCGGCCTTTCAGGTCGAACTCACGGTCGTCGTCCGGCTCCCAGAAGCCGAAGAAGTCCTGGTTCTCCGTGCGGACCATGCCGACGTGCGAGTGCTGCCCGAGCGTGATGTCGTCCCGGATCTTCAACTTGTCCTCGTGCAGCTAGCTCGTGCTCATGAAGAAGTTGGTGCCCAAGGGCAGATCGTTCGCGTGGGGGACTGCGGGGGGGCCGCTTGCTCCCCCGCAAATGGTGATCGCAGTGGGGGGACTGCGGGGGGGCCGTTCGCCCCCCCCTCAAATGTCACAGGCACTTGAACTTCATCTTCGTCTGCCCGAACGTGATCGTGTCGTTGTCGACGAGCTCCTCGCGCGCGATCGGCTCCTCGGCGTCGTTCAGGAAGGTGCCGTTCGTCGAGTCGAGGTCGGTGATGATGAAGATCCTCTCCCCGTCCTTGTTCACGTACTTGAGGTTCGCGTGCTTGGAGGAGATGAACTCGTCCGTGAGGATGACGTCGCAGTCCGGGTCGGAGCCGACGATGTTCTTGCCTTCCTTCACCCGGAAGTCGTCGCCCTTGTGCTTTCCCGTGAGGGCCACGAGCCAGCCCACGACGGGGACCTTCTGCGACTCCTGGAGCACGACGGTCTTCTTGTTGACCGCGGGCTTGGGAGCCGGCGTCGGGGAAGGCAGGTCGGGCGCGTTGCTCATGCGCGTCGGGGGAATCGGACCACGGCCGCCCATGCGCGAAGGGTCGGGGCAGTAAGGGCACCGGTCCCAGGTCGCTTCCATCACGTGGCCGTTCGGGCACATCTTCGTGGTGCTCATAGGGCTCCTTCGTTCGTCCCACTATGGCGCGATCGCTTCTCGCGAGCAACCACGCCGTTTTCCGGACTCTTTCTTAATGAAAGAGAGCGCGCGAAGCCAGGGGCTACTCCTCCTGGTAGAACCAGAGCCCGAACATGTTGATGTCGCGCTCGGCCTCGACGGCGACCTGGCGGCAGAGGGCCTCGCCCTTCGTGACCGCGGCCGCCGGGACCCGGAAGAGCCAGTTCCTCCAGCGGTAAGTCTTGTCGGAGTCGTCGATCTTCCACTCGCCCACGGGCTGGCCGTCGATCTCCATGCGCGTGACGATGTCGCCGCGCACGAAGTCGATCCGCTTCGCGATGATGAGCTCCTTCGCCGGCTTCAGGTTCTTGATCTTCCAGCGCGAGAGCCCGCCCACGTGAGCGCGGCCGCGAGCGGTCGTCGAGGTCTTGTCGGGATACTTGAAGGTCTGGTTCGTCGTCCAGTCCTGGCGCGCTTCCTCGATCGCGAAGTCGTGGTCGGCCTCGCTCTTCTTGTCGAGGAGGACGACCTCGTCCACGAGGTCGTAGCACTTCCCGTCCATGTAGATCTTCTTCGGGAGCTTGGAGGACTTCTGGAGGTCCTGCCACGACATCTGGACGGCGTCCGGGGGAGCCGCGGGCTTCTCGGCCTCCTTCGGCTTCTCCTCGGGCGCGGCGGCTCCCTCGATCTTCTTGACCGGAGGAGGCGCCGCGGGCTTCACGTCGGAGGCGAGCTTCAGGCTCGAGGTCGCTCCCGCGAGGCGGTTCAGCATGTTCTCGAGGTCGTGGCGGTTCGGCTTCGCCTCGCGCACGATCCCGCGGAGCGCGTCGAGCATGCTCTTCCAGGCCGCGTATTCGCGGACCGAGTTGAGCTCGGGAGCCGCGACGTCCACCTCGTGGGCGAGCTCCTCTCCCAGGTCGATGATGATCTTCACGCCCTTGAGCGTCTCATCGTAGTCGAGCTGGCCGGCCTCGTTCAGCATCTGGAGCGTGACCACCGCGGAGCGCAGCTCCCGGAGGCCGATCACGAGAGGGAAGTTGCGGGCGAGAGAGCCCAGGCTCGACCACATGTCTCTCAGGATCTCGCGCAGCCTCTGGACGAGGTCGGCGTCGATCGTCGAGCCCGACGTCCCGGCGCGCGGGACGTAGCGCAGGTCGATCTCGCCCGCCGCGGGAGAGGTCGGGTCGCGGGCGTCCGTGATCTCCTTGGTCTCCTCGGTGATGAGGACGCGGGCGACCTCGATCCCCTCCTCGACCGTGGGAGACTTCGCCTCGAGGTCCACGCGGCACGTCTCGAGCACGCGGCGGTGGCCCTTGAACTTAGGGTTGGCCTTGTTGACGACGAAGTCGCTCGGCTCGTCCACGTACTTCACGTTCACGAAGACGTGCCCGGGGAGCTTCGGGACATGCTTCCCGGGATCGACCGTGACGATCTTCGGCTCCCAGAGGACGATGTCGTTCCCCTCGCCGTCGATCGCGTAGCCCGGCATGACCTCGACGGAGAGGTCGCCGCGCTTGCGCGCCATGACCCGGAACTGGTTACCGAAGCGGCCGATGACGCCGCGCCCGTGGCAGGCCTTGTTGTGGAGGCGGCGCTTGTCTATGTGGTACTTCTCGCCGCACTCGAAGTCCTCGCTCTCGAGGCGCAGGCCCAGGAAGTGATTGAGCCGGAGGTAGCCCTTGATTTCTTCATCCGCCATTGTCAGTTCCCCGTTCCTGTTCGCCTTGAACGACGATGAGGGAGAAACGAATCACTTGTCACTGGGCACTGGTCGGTGTCACGAGTCATTGGGGGCCACGACATCCCACACGGTTCTCTGGAAAATGACAAGTGACCTGTGACAGGTGACGAATCGAGGTCACTCGCCTTCTTCCCCCGCTTGCATCGAGCCCTCGTCTTCCATCGGGTAATAGGCTTCGGCCTCGGCTCCGCCGACCCAGGTGTCGACGCCGATCGTCGAGGTGATGCCGACCGTGATCCCCGTGTCGACCTCTTGCTCCTCCGGAGCGGCGAAGACGAGGTAGTAGTCGGTGTGCGCCGGCTTCTCGCGCTCGATGATCCGGTGGATCTTCTGGATCGTGGCCGCATCCACGTCGTCGATCGGGAGAGGGACCTCGACGACGAAGGTGTGCGCGCGCTCGACGTGGTGCATGAGGATCGTGTCGACCCCGACCGTCGATGAGACCCCGACGGTGACGCCGTCGTAGGGCCAGATGTTCTCGTGGATCTTCGGGTCGACTCCCGTGAAGATCCTGAGGAAGATCCTGAGGCCGCGCGGCGTGCCGCGGACGTGGTAGAGCTCGATCGCCTTCTTGATGAGGTTGCGCTTCTTGACCTCGGGCCACTCGTCCTCGATCGTGAGCGCGACCCACGACGCGATGTACTCGAGGAAGTCCTCGGGGCACTCGAGCGGGTCGAAGAAGCGCTCGAGGCCCTCGAGCTTCTCGTCCGTCTCGTTGAAGATGTGCTGGAAGATCCAGAGGAGGTCGCGGACGAGGTTGCGGCCCGTGAGGTCGCTCCTCTGGTAGAGGCCCGGGAGGTAACGGACGACGGACCCGTCGGCCACGCGGAGCTCGACCTTCGCGTCGTCGTCGTCGAGGTCCATCATCTCGCCCGGGAGAGGGCGCTGGCCGATGACGAGGTTCTTCTCGCGCTCGTCCTCGACGTACTTCACGCGGAGCCGCGAGGCGTCGATGTCCACGAGGTGGAGGATCTTCCTCGCCTTCGAGAGCGTGTAGCCCTCGAGCTGGGGGACCGGCATCTCGCGCGCCGCGAGCGCCTTCTTCAGGCGCTCGAGCGCGCTCTCGCGGCGGGCGGCGACCTTCACGTCGAGGCCGTCTCCCATGTCGCGGTCGCCGTTCCCGCCGTCGGGAGCGCCGTCGGCGCCGCCCTCGGGCTCGTTCCCCTCGGGCGTCACGCCATGCGCTCCTTCGCGACTTCCCTCACCTCGACGTCGACGACGTGGATGAGCTCGTCCTCGCGCAGCGCGACCTGGACGGTCGTGCGCTTGTGGTCCATGTCGATGATCTCGAGCTCCTCGATGTAATCGACGCCCTCGATCCCCTCGACGACGCGGAAGAGGTCGCTCTTGTGGAGAGCTCGCCCGAAGGGCCAGCCCGAGCCGTCCGTCCCTCCGAGGGTCGGGTGGAGCGCACGGCGGATCGCGTCCTCGAGCTCCCGCTTCACGCGGTCCACGAGGGCGCCGATCGGCTTCAGCACGACCGAGCACTTGAGCGAGATCTCGACGAACTTGGGCTTCGCCACGCGGAGCTTCGTCGTCACGAGCCGCCGCTCGTCCAGGAAGTCCTTGACGCGCCGGATGAGCTCGGGCGTCGGGACGAGCTTCTTCTTCACGTCGACGACCGTCTCCTCGGAGCGCGGCACGACGAGCACCGTGACCTCGCCCTCGCGGCGAGGCATCTTCAGGCACTTCGCGCGCGCGACGTTCCCGGACGCCTTGAGCGCGAGGTACTCGTAGTCCTCGGTCGTGACGGCGCGGTAGCGGTGGCGGATGACCTGGGGCCCGCGCATCTTCGCCTCGTCGATCGTCTCGAGGTCGCAGCCTCCGGTCGCCTTGTAGTAGTTCGTCGCGCGCTCGATGTAAGGGATCGAGTGGCGGAGCGTGACGATCGAGCCCGCGCCGACGTTCCCGACGACGCCGCCTCCCGTGAGGTAGCGGTCGGCGACGATCGAGTTCGACCCGGCGGGAGGGATCATGCCGCGCCGCCCGTCGCCGAAGATCACCTTCCCGACGACGGGGTCCACGAGGTAGTGGCGGTCCGTCGAAGAGGACCCGTAGAAGCTCTCGACGCGGTGCCAGCGGACCCAGATCTCCTTCGGGTTCCCGGCCTCGTCCTTGACCACGGTGAGGGCGTCCTCGCCCTCCTCCTCGTTCACCCGCTTGAGCTCGCGCTTCCCGGGCACCTCGTTCTCGCGGACGAGCAGGCGCTCTCCCGGGAGGACGGGGAAGCGCGAGAAGGTGAAGCGCTGGTCGGGAGTGCCGTCCGAGTGGCCGAGGATCTCGCGCTCGACGGTCATGGCGTTCACGGCCGCGACCGAGTTCGGGAGGACGTCCTCGATCCTCGGAGCGCGGGCGTAGCTCCCCATCTCGAGCCGCGCGCGGACCCAGAAGAGGTCCTCTCCGAACTCGCGCTTCGAGCGGAAGTCGGCCGGACCCTTGAACTCGAGCGTGCCCGAGCGCGTGAGGTTCTGCGTCCCGTCCTTGGGGAGCAGGTCCTTCCACTGGTCTCCCTGCCAGTACTCCCAGACGAGGCGCTGGTCCTGCTTGCGCTTCCTCGCGCGCTTCACGCGCTCGCTCGCCTCCTCGGGGAAGGGCTCGTCGAGGACGGTGTCCTGCTGGTCCTGCTCGCCCTCTTCCTCGATGCGGAACCAGATCTTGGACGTGCTCGACGGGAAGGCGCGGTCGAAGCCGAGGTAGAAGGCCGGGCTTTCTTCCTTGAAGGGCTCGAAGGCCTGGAAGGTGCGGAACTGTTCCTTCATGTTCCCGGTGCGGTCGATGTAATTGAAGTCGTTGTAGGTGATGCACCGGGTGAGCGCGTAAGGCACCTGGCTGTAGCGGAGCGAGACCTCCGCGAAGGCGGGCGGCCGGAGCGGCTGGTCGTCCCTCCAGACGTAGTTCCCGTCCTGGACCTCGTAGCGGCCCGGGCGGCCGTAGTCGCCGCGGCCGATCCTCACGCGGATCCACGGGCCTTCCTCGCCGTTCACGGTCGGGATGACGAAGTCCTTCGGCCGCACGAACGAGATCGTGCCGTTCTTCGAGAAAGCGTTCGTGCCGTCGCGGAAGTCGTTCGCCTGCTCGCCGGGCGCGCCCTCGGGCGTCGTGCGGCCGAGCTCCGCCCACCGCCGGCCGTTCCAGTACTCGAAGTGGATCTGGAGGTCCTTGGTGGGCCCGGGAGCGGGGATCTGCGTCGGGTCGGCGAGCCGCACGTCGATGAAGTTCCGCGCGTCGTCCTTCCCGAAGCACTCCGCGGAGAGGATGTACCAGCAAGCGTCCCTCTGAGGCTGCTCGCCGAAGGGGTAGAAGGTCTTCGTCACGTCGAGCGGGACGTAGACCTCTCCCGTGACGAGCGCCCAGGTCTTCTCGGGGTAGACGCCCTCGGTCAGGATCGAGGCCGTCGCCGTGATCGTGTCGATGACCGTCTCGACGGGAGAGACGGGGAGCTCGATGAGGCGCCCTCTCAGCCAGAAGCCTTCTTCCCCGTTCACCTCGCCCGGAGCGAGGTCCTGGAGCGGCCCTGCGAAGGCGACGACGCGCTGGGTCTCGGAGGAGGAGGCGAGCTCCTCCTTCGGGACGGGGACCGGATCGAGGTCGCGCCAGCGGTGGCCGTTCCAGTACTCCCACTCGAGGAGGGCCGTGATCCCCTCGGTCTTCGCCTGCGGGCAGTCGAAGACGAGCTGGACCGTCCCCGTCTCCTTGAGCGTCGAGAACCGCGGGTCTCCCAGGTAGAGGAAGCGCTCGATCGTGTTCGCTCCGCCGAACGCGAGGAAGGGCTTCCTGGGGATCGTCTTCAGGGCCTCGGTGTTGTCCGAGACGCGGTCGCGCTCGATCGAGAAGGAGCGGACGAGCTTCACGGGAGAGACGAACAGGTCTTCTTCCGTCTCGAAGACGATCGCCTCTCCCTGTTCGGTCTGCTCCGTCGCGATCTGGGAGCCGCGAGGGACCCAGGCTCCTCCCTGGTAGCCCTCGACCAGGTGGAACGTGAGCATGGCGCGCGACGGCGTGGGCGGCCGGAGCCTGACGCCGATCAGGTCGAGGAGCGTCAGGTAGACCTTGTCCGGGACCTTGTTCAACCGGTAGAGGACCATCTCGGTCATCCACGAGAAGAGCTCGATGAGCGTGATCCCGGGGTCCGAGGGGTTGTAGTTCGTCCACTCGGGGCAGTACTGCGGGATGAGCCGGATCGCTTCGTCGCGGATCTGCTCGAACGTCCGGTCGTCGAGGTTCGGAGTCGGAAGCATCGTTTCTCCAGTCAGCGATCAGCGCTCGGCGACTTTCTCCTGTAACTCACCGTCCGTGAAAGAAGCACGAAGACCGGCGAACCGCGACTCCCTTTTTCTGCGTGGGGCGACTTTCGTGCCCCCGCACCGCGGCTGCGTGGGGCGACTTTCGTCGCCCCCGC
>JACQDU010000587.1 GCA_016200955.1 bacterium | reverse complement strand
CCCGTCGCGATCACGGCGAGGTTCTTTGGGAAGGAGAAGCGCTCGCGGGAGCGGCCGAGGCGCACCTCCGCTCCGCGCTCCGAGAGCGCGCCCGCGAGCTCGCCGAGAGCGCGAGCGAGGTCGCCGCGGTCCGCCTCGTCGAGCACGAGAGCGAAGCGCCCCTCGCGTTCGCGGCGCGCGCGGTCGCAGAGCTCGCGCACGATCCCGGGCCGCACGGAACCGTCCGCCGCTCGCGCCTCGACGAGGTCGTCGTAGCCGAGGCCCGGGTGAACTCTCAGGAAGAGCGTCCGCTCCTCCCGGCCCGCGACGTGGAGGGCGAGCCTGCGAGCGAGGTACGTCTTCCCCGTCGCCAGCGGACCCACGAGGAGCACGCGCCCTCGCCGCGCGAGAGCGTCGAGCAGGTCGGCCACGAGGAGCTCGTCGACTCCGAGGTCGCGCGCGAGCCGCTCGCTCTTCTGGGCGTCGTCCTGCTGCGCAGGAGCCTCGCTCTCGACGGGGTCGGACTCGGCGGTCGCGATCTCTCCCGCGAGCTCGCCGAGGGCCTGGGAGACGAGGCGGCCCGTGATCTCCTCGGAGGAGTGGCCGGTCCGCTGGCGTCTCTCGATGATCGCCGCGCGGTTCGTCGGGGAAGACGGCGTCTCGAGCGAGGGCCGGGGAGGCTGGATCCTGGGCTTCGCGGCGGGCTCGGCGTGCCTCGGCTCGCTCGCGGTCACGGGCTCCACGAGCGCGGCATGTTGCGCGCTCGCGTTGTCGGTCCGGGCGCGAGCGGACGACGGTTCCGCGTCCGATCGCGCGAGAGTCGGCATCGGGAGAGCGGGCGTGAGCGCGCTCTTCTGCGCGACCTCGGCGGGAGATGGCTTGAGCCGCGGGAGCGGGCGAGACGCGGGCTTCTCCGGCTCCGGCTCGCGAGGCTTCTCCCGGGGCGGCTCGGGCTCCGCGGGAGCGGTCGCGGGCGCGACGATCGTCTTCGCCCTCGCGAGGCCCGCGAGCCGATCCGTGCGCGTCGGGTCGAACGGCTTCGTCTCCTTGCCCTTCTCTTCCGGAGCGCGAGGGGGCTGGATCGTGATCGACGCGCGCGCCGGCGTGGCCGGCGCCACGGCGACGGCGGGGCGCGCCGTGGGGAGCCGCCCCGAAGGCGGGCTCGCTCGCAGCTCGGCGCGCGACTTCGGCCGCCACACGCCCGACGTCCCCGGGTCTCCCACCGGCCCGTGAGCGACCGCCGCGGTCACGGCGCTCATGCGCTCGAGCGTCCATGATCGCCTTGTTCGAGGAGAAAAGGAAGACGGGCTCGCGCGCGTCCGTGAGCGCGTGCCACGCGAAGGTCAGGAAGTTCGCCGACGGCCCGACGCCGAGGCGCGGGTCCCCTTCCGCTCCGCGCGAGTCGAGGTCCGCGACGAAGTCCGCGAACGCGAGGAGCCGGTTCACGCGCTCCTCATCGGCGACGCCCTCGGCGTCCCGGAGGAGGAGGCGCAGGACGCCTCGCAGGTCCACCTCGGGCGCGCGCGCCGCGGCCTGCGCGAGCCTCTCGGGGAACGCTCGCTCGTCCTCGTTCTTGAAGCCCCAGAGAGGGACCGTCGAGCCCGTGTGCGCGTGGACCTCGCGGAGCGCGGGAGCGACCCTCCGGAGGAGGTCGTCGGCCGAGAGCTCGCCTCGCACGAACGCGCCGAACGCTTGCGCGAGCGCCGCGAGGCGCGACTCGCGCTTCCGGTCGAGGTCGAGCGCCCGCGTGCGCGCCGTCTGGTCTCGCAGGAACTCCTGTGCGAAGCCGAGAAGCCCTTCCATCAGCGCACCCCCGCTCTCGTGAGTCTCATGAAGCGAAGCTCGCCCAGGTCGGCCGTGAAGCCCCAGCGCGCGTGGAGCGAGACGAGCTCCGGCCGGCAGTAGAGCTCGAGGTCGCGCACCCTCGCGAGGAGCGGATGCTCGACGATCCGGTCGAGCAGGAAGCGCCCGAGGCCCGTCCCTCGCTCCGACCGCGCGACGATCACGTCGAGCCCGAGGGCCTTCCAGACGCGGTCGGTGAGCACGCGCGCGAACGCGAGCAAGCGGCCCGCGCCCTCGCGGCAGACGCCCAGCACGAGGTCCGTGTGCTCGAGCATGCGGCGCACGGAGGAGGGCTCGCGGCCCTTCGTCCACCACTCCTCGCGGTACAAGGCGCAGAGCTCCTCGACGTGGGCGTCCGTGAGCCGATCGACGACCTGGAGCGTCACGCGGTCTCTCCTCGAGGATCTCGCGGCGATCAGACGACCTCGATGCGGCTCTGGTCGCCGACGAAGAAGCGGTGAGTCCTCGGCTTCTCGCGCGAGCGCACGACCTCGACGCCCGTCCCGAGGATGCTGGACTCGATGCGCACGCCCACGTCGTCGATCCGGCAGCGCTCGAGGACGATCGAGTGCTCGACCTCGCTCCTCGTGACGCGGGCCTCGGCGCCGATCGACGTGTAGGGGCCTATGTAGCTCTCCGTGACGACGGCGTTCTTGCCGACGATCGCGGGACCGCGGATGCGCGACGCGACGACGCGGGCGCCCTCCTCGATGACGACGCGGCCCTCGATCTCGCTCTGGGCGTCGACCTCGCCCGAGATCCTGGGCTCCTGGTTCTCGAGGACGAGCCGGTTCGCGGCGAGCAGGTCCTCGGGCTTGCCCGTGTCCTTCCACCAGCCCGTGATCTCGCTCCACTCGACGCGGGCGCCGTGGTCGAGGAGCCACTGGTGCGCGTCCGAGATCTCGAGCTCGCCCCGCGCCGACGGTTTGATCGCGTCGCAAGCCTCGAAGATCCGCGAGTCGTAGAGGTAGATCCCCGTGACCGCGTAGCGCGACTTCGGCTTCCTGGGCTTCTCCTCGATCGAGACGATCCGGTTCCCGTCGAGCTCCGGGACGCCGAAGCGCTCGGGGTCCTTCACGCGCGCGAGCGTGAGGTGGCAGCTCGCCTTCGACGCCTCGAAGGCTCGCACGAAGCGGTCGACTCCTCCGACGACCATGTTGTCGCCGAGGTAGAAGAGAAAACTGTCGTTGCCGATGAAAGGACGCGAGATCTTCACCACGTGAGCCAGGCCCAGAGGAGCTTCCTGCGGGATGTAAGTGATCTTGAGCCCCCAACGAGACCCGTCGCCGATCGCCTTCTCGACCTCGTCGGAGTCGGCTCGCGTGAGGATACCGACCTCGCGAATCTTCGCGTTGGCGACGTTCTCGAGCGCGAAGTGCAGGATCGGCTTGTTGCCGATCGGTATGAGATGCTTGTTCTGAGTGTGCGTGATCGGCCGGAGTCGCGTGCCGTGGCCGCCGCTCGTGATGAGAGCTTTCAGGACACCCTCCGACCAGAGACGTTAAGAAGATCCGCCCCGGACGGCAAGCGCCTCCGGTCTAAACGGGCGCTGCAAGCTCGACGAGCGACGGAGCCGCCGAGAGCGTGTCCCACGCGTGCTTCTCGTGCTCGACGAGGATCTTCTGGTAGGACTCCTTCCTGAGGGCGACGAGGCCGATCATGTGAGGGAAGCTCAGGTCGTTCGGACGGACGCGGTCGGCTCTCTCGGCCGTCGCCCGGAGCTTCGCTCCCATGAGCGTGACCAGGTAGACGAGCCCGAGCCGGAGGAGCGCGGGCACGAGCTTGTCGTCCTCGATGAGCAGGTTGTCGCCGAAGAAGTACTTCCTGAAAGAGAGCCGCAGGACCTGGTCGATCTCGGGATCGTCGATCGGCATGGCCGCGACGCGCAGGATCCACTCGGGGCAGGTCGTCCGCCCGGGGTCCGCGCGGTGGCGCGCGAGCGCCTCGATCATGCGGAAGACTTCGGTCCCCTGCCGCGTGAGCGGCGAGTTCGGCGGGATCGCGCCGAAGGCTCCCGCGACCGTCGCGATCGCGAGGAGCTCGTCCCTCGTGGGAGCGCTCGACGCGGGCGGCTCGCGCCGGGCGAGGACGGACGCGATCGTCGCGTCGGGCTCTCCCGGCGAGAGAGGGCACGTCGCGAGAGCGCTCGTGAACGCGCGCCCCGTCGCTCCGAGCGAGCGCAGCGTCGTGCCCGCCGTGCCTTCGACCCTCCCCGCGATCTCGAGGAGAGCTCGTCTCAGCTCGAGGACGTGGCCGTAGTCGCAGCGCGTCTTCGCATCGAGGATCACGATCGGGTGGTAGAGCGCGATGCGCCTCGGGAGGATCTTGAAGACCGCCGGGAGCTCGCTCTCGAGCGTCGGGCCGGCACGGGCGCTCGTCGCGAACGTCGAGCACTGCGCGCGGTCGAAGATCACGAGCCCCTCGATCGTCGTCATGTGGGTCCACGGGAACAGCCGGCACATGGCCGGCTTGGCCTCGGAGCCGAACGCCGCGTGGATCCCGCACCTCCCGTCCGGGAGCAGGAACATGCACCGGCCGCCGTCCGCGGATGACTTGAGGAAGAGCTCCTTCTGGCCCTTCGTTTCCCGCTCGTCGACGTATGGGCCGGGGCCGAGCTCGGGGTAGACCTTCTCGATGCCGAGGCCGTTCAGGCGCTTCACGTCCTCTTCGTCGAGCGGGCCCAGGTCGTAGATCTGGCAGCACTGGCCGCTCCCCTGGCACTGGAAGCGCGTCTCCTCGAGGAAGACGGGCCTCGTCTTCCGGTCCGTCTCCTGGAGGCTCCGGGCCTTCTCGAGGACCTTCGTGCCGGCGCCCTCGACGACGTTCATGAGGACGAGGTTCCGGAAGGTGTGCTCGACGGTGCTCCGCTCGGCGCTCCTCTCGCGCGCGACCTCGTCGAGGAGCGATTCGAGCGTGCGCGTGCCGTCGAGGCGCTCGACGAGCGCTCGCGTGACGGGGCCCGCGTCGATCGCCCGCCCGAGCAGGGGATCGCCGATCGCGAGGACGCCGTCGTCCTTCTTCTTGAGCTCGATGTCCTTGCGCAGCGCGGGGCGGTAGTCCACGGGCTCCTCTTCGCGAGAGAAAGGGGCGACGACGGTTCGACGACGGAGGGTGCCTGGCGCCGGGCGGTGCTTACTTTCGCGGCGCGCCTTTCAGAAAGTCGCGGACCTTCATGGCGGCGTCGCGGACCTTGTAGCTCGGATCGCCGTCGGCGACGGCGCTTACGCGAGGGAGCTCGTCCTTCGCGTCGAGCTCGTTGATCCCGCGGAGCGCGTTGATCATGACGTCGTCGCGCTGGTTGTCGTCCATGGGGATCCGGCTCGAGTCGTCGGGAGCTCCCGGCTTCTGGATCCGCTTCAGGTTCTCGCGGTCGAGCATGGATTCGAGCGTCGGGAGAGCGCGGGCGTCCTTGAGCCGCGCGAGCGCG
>JACQDU010000592.1 GCA_016200955.1 bacterium | reverse complement strand
GATAGCCGACGCGAGTCTTGAGGAGGAAGCGGTCGAGCTGCGACTCTGGGAGAGGATACGTCCCCTCGAACTCGAAGGGGTTCTGCGTCGCCAGGACGATGAACGGCCGCGGGAGCTCGCGCGTCGCGCCGTCCACCGAGACGTGCGCCTCGCTCATGGCCTCGAGGAGAGACGACTGCGTGCGAGGATTCGTGCGGTTGATCTCGTCGGCCAGGACGACGTTCGCGAAGATCGGCCCGGGCTTGAAGACGAACTCGCGCCTCTCCTGCTCGTAGATCGAGACTCCCAGGATGTCCGACGGGAGGAGGTCCGGCGTGAACTGGATCCGCTTGAACGTGCACTCGATCGAGCGCGCGAGCGCCTTCGCGAGCGTCGTCTTCCCCACGCCGGGAGCGTCCTCGATCAGGATGTGGCCGTCCGCGAGGAGAGCGACGAGGACCCGCTCCACGACCTCGGCTTTCCCGACGAAGACGCGCCTCACGTTCCCGGATAGCGCGGCGATCTGCTCGAACTTCGTGGGCACGGGCCCCATCATTAGCCGGATTCGAGCTCGAAGTCGAGCGCCAGGTCGAGCGCCGGAGCGCTGTGAGTGATCCAGCCGACCGAGATCCGGTCCACCCCGGTCTCGGCGATCCTCCTCACGTTCTCGAGCGTGACTCCGCCGGAGGCCTCGAGCGCGGGGGCTCTCCCGGGCTTCGCTCTCCTCACCTCGAGGACCGCGCGGGCCATCTCGTCTTCCCTCATGTTGTCGAGCAGGATGATGTCCGCGCCCGCGCTCGCCGCCGCGAGCGCTCCCGCGAGCGTCGTGACCTCGATCTCGACCGGCGTCCCGGGAGGAGCGGTCCGGCGCGAGGCCGCGACCGCGGGAGAGATGCCCGCGGGCTCTCCCCCGAAGACGACGAGGTGGTTGTCCTTCACGAGCACCTGGTCGTGGAGGCCGATCCGGTGGCTCTCGCCGCCTCCGCACCGGACGGCGTACTTCGAGAGCACGCGCCAGCCGGGCGGAGTCTTCCGCGTGTCGTAGATCCGCGCTCCCGTGCCGGAGATCGCGTCCACGAAGCGCCGCGTCGCCGTCGCGATCCCCGAGAGGCGCTGGAGGAAGTTGAGCATCGTGCGCTCGGCCGCGAGGACGCCGCGCGCCGGCCCCTCGATCGTCGCCACGAGAGCTCCCGTGGAGACACGCTCGCCGTCACGGACGGCGGGCTCGAACGTCGCTCCCGGCTCGACGCGCAGGAGGACGTCGCGCGCGAGGGCGAGGCCGGCGATCGTGCCCTCCTGCCGGGCGACGAGGCGCCCGCGCGCGCGCGCCTCGGAGGGAACGATGCGACCCGTGACGTCTCCACGCTCTCCCAGGTCTTCCTCGAGAGCGAGGGCGACGAGCCGGTCGATCGCCTCGACCTCGAGAGGGCGCGTCGCGATCTTCTCCCAGTCCGACGCGTTCAAGGAGAGCTCCGGGCCTTCGCGCGGTAGACGGCGCTCGCGAAGGTGACGGAAGACGAGCCGTCGTACCACTTCTCGTGGCAGAGGAGCTCGCCCTTCAGGTCGCCGTCCTGCCGGCGGAGGGCCTCGAGCGTCGCTGCGATCGCGGAGTGGCCGCAGATGCGGCGAGCGTCCTGATCTCTCGCGATATCCAGATGAAAAGGATCTGGGTGCCTCTCGTTCACCACGAGAGCGAGCGTCGCCCTGTCCTTCTCGAGCACGGCCTCGAGCTCGCGCTTCGAGAGGCCCGGGTCGCCGAAGTCCTTCCCGACGTGAGCGAGGTCGACTCCCGCGACGAAGCAGACGCGTTCGCGCGGGATATCGGCGAGCGCCTTCGCCAGGGCGTCGTGGAAGTCGCGCCAGCGTGCGTCGTCTCCCGGCCTTTCTCCCCTGAGCGCCAGGTCGTGGATCGAGCCGCAGAGGACCGGGAGGGCCCGGATCTTCCTGGGCGCCTCCGAGCGCTCGCCGTAGAGGTGGGCGAGCTCGACCATCTGGAACTCGATCGAGTGCTCGTCCCGGTGAGCCATCTCTCCCGAGAAGAGGTCGTCTCCTCCCTTGTAATGGGAGACGAGGCGAGAGACGAGCTCCTGGTCCGTCTCGATCGTCCCGAGCGGCGTCGCGTAGTTCTTCTTCGTGAGAGCGAAGCGCGCCGCGTCCGTGCCCTGGTGCGCCGTCCCGAAGATCACGAACGTGTCGGCCTCGCACGACTCGGCGACCGCGCGCCACGCCCACGCGTACGCGTGGCCTCCTCTGTGGAAGTCGATGTGAGGGGAGAAGACCGCGCTCACGGGAGCGGCGCGTCCGTCGCGCTCGGGCGGCCCGCCCGGACCTCCTTGCCTCGTGTACTGCGCGTCGAGGAAGGCCGCGAGCGCCTGCGCCTCTCCCGGGTAAGAGCGGCCCGCGCAGAAAGGCTGGCGGACGGGGTCGCTCCGCCACTCCGCGAGCGCGGCGTCGAAGCGCGGCCCCTTGAGGAGGAGGCACTCGTCGAGCGCGCGGACGAGCGTTTCCACGTGCTGCGCCTCGATCGGGAACTTGTGGCGCTTCGTGAACTCCGCCGCGACCTCCGCCACCGTGCGAGTCCCGTCCAGGAGCTCGGCGACGAGGAGCAGGAACAGCGGGAGGATCACGCTCTTGTCCGAGAGGCGGTAGGAGTCGCGAAGCTCGAAGACGCGCTCTCCCTCGCGGGAGGCTTCGCGCACCTCCACGCCCGACCGGATGGCCGGACGCTCGAAAAGATCTTGGGCCATGCGGTGGCGTCCAGTGTATGCGAGGCCCTACGTCTCGGCGCCGGAAACCGGAGCCCGAGAACCGGCAAGGAAAGCAAAAACCCCGTTCAGCTCATCCGGAGCTCAACGGGGTTTTTGGGGGGGTTGGGGTTTTGCCGAGGGCTCCCGTTGGTGGAGACTCCTCGTCGGCGGTCTTACCTGCACGTTCGTGACCAGGTCGACGACGGAGCCCCCGGCGAGCACTCAAAACTTTGTCTCCCGGTGCTTTGGGTGAGTAGAGGGCGGAACCTACCGAGCGGGGGACCGCGGAGCGGAGTGGCTACGATTGGCAACTCTCAGCGAGCGGTCCTGTCACAGTCCTGAGGGCGATGGTCCGGGCGTCGCCGCCGGCATGGCCCGCGCTCGAGCCAGCGGAAGCGTCCGTCCTCAATGAGAGAACGGCTCCCGGGGCGCGCAGCGCGCGGCGTCTCGCCTTTGCGACGCGCGGTACGTCGGGTATCATGCCGGCCCTCGATCGGGGGGCACGGCGAGCGGGGGATGGCATGGAGTCGCTGACGCAGGACCAGCTCGCCTACTTGAGGCGTCACGGCAACACGAAGAACCCGAAGACTCTCGCGCGCGACCTCGAGCTGGAGGTGCCGCAGGTGCAAGACGCTCTCCGCGCGATCCGGTCGCGGCCCGCGCACGCCCCGCGCATCGCGCTGCCGATGCTCGCGTGGGCGTTTGCTATCATCTTGCTCGGAGCCATTGCTTACTGGAACAACCGCGCGTGCGAGTGGCACTTCGACGACTTCCCGACGATCGTCCACAACGAGGCGGTCCAGCATCCGACCGTTGTAGGCATCTATAAATACAACATCTACCGCCAGGTTCTCTACTGGAGCTTCGCGATCTCCTACAAATGGCACAAGACTGCCGTCCTTGGATGGCACATCGAAAATAACGCGATCCACCTGCTCAACGCGCTCCTCGTGTCGGCGTTCACGCTCCTGACGCTCTCGACGCCCACGGGGAGGAGGCAAGCGAGGTGGCCGAGCCTCGTCGCGGGGCTCGCGGGGCTCATCTTCGTAGTGCACCCGCTCCAGACGCAGGCGGTGACCTACATCACCCAGAGGACCGAGTCGCTGTGCGCGACGTTCTACCTCGTCGCGCTCTCGCTCTACGCGCTCGCGCGCGTGCGCCGGCTCTCGGGGCGGGCGAGCGGAGACCTCGCGGCGTCGGCGCTCCCCCTCGCGGGAGCGGTCGGGCTGGTGGTCCTCTCGGCCGTGATCTTCGGGCGGCCCGTCGGTGGGCTGCTCAAGCCGTTCCTCGCGATCGCGGGGATCGCCGTCGTGGGAGGAGCGGCGGCGCTCGTGGCGCTCGTCCAGCGAGGTCGCGCGGACGCGCTCGAGGCGTCGCTCCTCGGAGGCTCGCTCCTCGCGGCGTTCCTGTGCATGGAGACGAAGGAGATCGGCGGCACGCTCCCTTACACGGCCGTGCTCTGGGAGGTCCTGTTCGCGAGGCCCGAGGGCGCGGGCGAGAAACCGCTCGCGTCTCTCCTCGAGAGGCTCAAGGCGCACGTTGCGGCGGCGCCGTGGGCGGCGATCGGCATCCTCCTGCCGCTCCTCGCGGTGAGGGTCGGGCTCGACGCGCGCTTCCTCATGAAGGAAGGCCTGGACGAGGGGAGCAACGTTCAGCCGATCACGGGCGGCGAGTACTTCCTGACGGAGCTGAACGTGCTCGCGACCTACGTGAGGCTCTCCTTCTTCCCTTGGCACCAGGCCCTCGATTACGACTACCCGAAGGCGAGCTCGCTCTTCTCGGGGCCGACGTTCCTCTCTCTCCTCGCGCTCTCGGTCGCGGTGACGGCGGCGGTGCGCGGCTTCCGGCGAGCGCCCGTCCTCACCTGGGCCGTGGCCTTCGGGCTCGCGATCCTCGCGCCCACCTCGAGCTTCTTCGTGCTCCCGGACTTCATCTTCGAGCACCGGGCTTACCTCCCGCTCGCGGGAGGGGCCTTCCTCGCCGCCGTCGTCCTCGAGCGCTTCGCGCGGAAGCTCTCGACGAGAGACGAGGCCGCGAAGACGATCGTCCTCGGAGCGGCGATCCCCCTCGTGCTCGTCTTCGTCTTCCTCACCCGAGAGAGGAACGAGGCGTGGCAGGACGAGGGCACGCTCTGGCGGGACTCGAGCAGGAACGCCCCCGGAAAGCCGCGCCCTCTCACGAACCTCGGTCTCTACTACGAGAACAACGAGCCTTACAAGCTCGTCTTCCGCGACGGAGAGCTGGGCGGGAACGTGATCGACGGCGCCGAGATCGGGCGTCCGGACCTCTACGTCGTCATCCCGACG